>NZ_JBLZPH010000125.1:0-2420 GCF_049199205.1 Shinella sp. M31
CGACCGTGCCGCCCCAGCCCTGCGGGCCGTTGTGGACGGCGCCCTTCGACTTGTCTTCCGGATCCGGGAACAGTTCCGGATGCTTCAGCGCGTCGTCGATCGTCTTGATGTCGGGATGGGCATCGGCGATGTATTTCGGGATCCACCAGCCCTGGACGGCAGCATCGGACAGGGCGACGGCCGCGCCGATCAGCTTGCCTTCCTCGATGCCGCGGTTGACGACGTCGGGCAGCAGGTCGACCCAGCCTTCCGGCGCCAGATCCGGCTCGCCCTTTTCGATCATCGAGGTGATGGTCGGAACCGTGTCACCGACGATGACTTCGGCGTTGCAGCCATAGCCTTCGGTCAGGATGAACTTGTCGAGTGCGGCCAGCACTTCGGCACTCTGCCAGTTCATGCTGGCGATGGTCACGTCGCCGCATTCGGCGCGCGCAGCGCCCGTCATGGCCAGAAGGCCAGCAACGAGGCAGGTGGAAGCAAGAAGATGTTTCATATCCGTTCCCTCATGTCGACGGTGTCATTGTGCCCAGTCAGGCCCTGCCGCACCGTCGCCGCCGGGCCCTTGATCGTTAGCGAATGCGGATAAACCGCTATACCGCACCCTCGACTTTTGCAGGTGCAGGGTCGAATGCCGGTACAAATGCGTCTGCGATTGACCCCAATGCGTCATGGACCCATCAATTTCGCAAGACCGCCCCGACTTTATCCAAGACCGGAAGCACGCGGGCAATGGTATGATACAATTCAGCTTTTTCAACCCAAAACAAAAGGCCGGCGGAAGCCGGCCTTTTTCAGCGAACCATCACGGGAAGCTTCAGGCGTCGCGCCGCCCCTGGATGACGTGGACGCGGCCACCGACCTTGACGCGTTCGTAAAGGTCGATCACGTCGTGGTTCAGCATGCGCACGCAGCCGCTCGACATAGCCTGGCCGATCGACCACGGCTGGTTGGTGCCGTGGATGCGGAACATGGTGTCGTTGCCGTTTTGGTAGAGATAGATGGCACGCGCCCCGAGCGGATTGTTCGGGCCGCCTTCGAGGCCGCCGGCATATTTCAGGTTCTTCTTCGGATCGCGGCGGATCATGTTCGGCGTCGGCGTCCAGGTCGGCCACTCCGCCTTGCGGCCGATATAGGCGCTGCCCGCGAGCGAATAGCCCTGCCGGCCGACGCCGATGCCGTAGCGCATCGCCCGGCCACCGCCGAGCACATAGTAGAGGCGGCGCGCCGGCGTATCGACGACGATGGTGCCGGCGGCATGATCGGTGCTGTAGGCGACTTCCTGGCGGCGCAGCTCCGGCTTGATCTTGTCGAGCGGCATCGCCTTCAGTGGATGTTTCTCGTCCAGCCGATCGCCGTAATTGGCGCGGTCGCTTACGCCGTTGGTCGCGCAGCCTGCGAGCAGTGCAGACGCGCCGAGCAGGAATCCGCGGCGGGAAATCGACATGGTTAAAGCCCCTTTAAGATCAGTCCTCGGGGCCGAGAATTATGCTTTTATGGTTAATCGAGGGTTAAGGAGCGCGCTGCGGTTGCAGGCGATGTTAAGGTGCGTGGCGAGAAAACGGCAGTCGCTCGTTGTGGTGCCTACGCAGTCAATCCCCTACTGCCTCGAGATATTCATCACGAGAGAGATCGGTAAAATCATCGGAGGGAAAGCGCCCCCCGCGAGGATAAGCCGTTGAATATATGCCGAAGAAGCCATCTGACAGAACATCACGGCTCCTGGTGAGGGCAGCGCCGGACGCACCGGCTTCTACTTGCTTTTCAAATACGTCCTCCCCTCCCGTCGACATGCACCAGACAACCCGGACCTTCGTTGAACAAATATCAATGACGGGGTTGATGTCGATAGATTGGCACACGCCGACTGAAACATGCTCATCCAATTCCCAAATGGGTCTGCGCAGAAAATCGGACAAGCACATTCCGTCAGCAAAACCATCCGCAGAAACGTCAATCTTTCCGGCACGAAAATGTGAAGCACCACTTGGTGGCAGTGCCGTCAGCTTTATCGATACGACTTCATATGGCTGCGCTGGATTGAAAAGCACCTCCAGATAACGGCCGTATCCCCAGAGGAGAGGAACTTGCGCATCATCGCGTCCTCCTTCCATCCACCAAGTGGGGGGTCCCAATAGTTTGGAGACCCCCATCATGTTGATGCCGAGCTTGAGAGGCCCCAACTCCCCGGTCCGCAGTAGACCAAGCAGAGAAGCGCGGTGGCTTTTAGCTCGCGTCCACATTACATATTCGGATAGACCGGTCCTTCGCCGCCTTGCGGCGGCACCCAGTTGATGTTCTGGTTGGGGTCCTTGATGTCGCAGGTCTTGCAGTGCACGCAGTTCTGCGCGTTGATGACGTAAACGTCCTTGCCGTCCTTCTCCACCCACTCGTAGACGCCCGCCGGACAGTAGCGCGTCGAG
>NZ_JBLZPH010000126.1:0-13705 GCF_049199205.1 Shinella sp. M31
TGGGCGCCGACTTCCGAACCCTTTTCGAGCACGACGACCGTCAGATCCGGATTGACCTGCTTCAACCGGATCGCAGCCGACAGGCCGGCCGGACCGGCACCGACGATCACAACGTCGAATTCCATCGACTCGCGTTCGGGGAGTTCCATTTCTTCGCTCATTGTTCTCTCCAGCCGCAACCCCTCAAAAGCCGCGGAAAATCCCTCAAGGTCGATCCTGTCATGACAAATACCGGAAATCTTGTCGAGCCGTTCTGCGACAGAGTTTCCGGCTTTTGCGCATGACCTCATGACAGCGCCGAAAGTTTATTGACTTATACGTAAACGTCAATCGATTGTCGGATGCGCGCCGCACGCTCGCTTGATTCCGATGTCGCGCGCGGCTAGGCATTCGACATCAGAATCGGGAGAGGATCGCCCCCCATGTCCAAGATTATCCGATCGCTCCAGGACGATTTGAACGAATTCGGCGCGGATCTTCACCTTATCGGAAGTGAGACGCTTCAAGGGCGGCATCCCGGCGAGCATCCCGACAATTTTGGCGCCGGCGCCATGGCGCAGCCGGCAACGCCGGAGGCGGCAGCGGCCATCGTGCGCTGGTGCGCGGAAAACAACGTGCCCATCGTGCCGCAGGGCGGGCGCACCGGGCTCGTCGGCGGCGGCGTCAGCCGGCCGGGCGACCTGATCGTCTCGACCGCCAAGCTCAACCGAATCGAGGCGATCGATCCGCTGGCCCGCACCGCGACCGTCGGGGCCGGCGTGACCTTGCAGGCCTTGCAGGAGGCGGCGGCGGAGTTCGGACTGACACCCGGCATCGACCTTGCCGCACGCGGCACCGCCACGATCGGCGGCATGATCGCCACCAATGCCGGCGGCATCCTCGCCTTCCGCAACGGCGTGATGCGCCATCAGGTGCTCGGCATCGAGGCCGTGATGCCGGATGGCAGCCTCGTCAGCGACCTGACGCGTGTGCTGAAGGTGAGTGCCGGGCCTGATATCAAGCAATTGCTGATCGGCTCGGAGGGCGCCTATGGCCTCGTCACCCGCGCCGTCGTGAAGCTCGAAAGCTTCAATCCGCAGCGCGCCACAGCCCTTGTCGGCGTTCGGGACGCCACATCCGCGCTCGCCCTTGTCGGCCATTTCCGGCGGCAGCCGGCGGTGCAGCTGGAGGGTACCGAACTCATGTGGCGAAAATTTTTCAGCGACAGCGCGCGAGAACGTAGTGTCGATACAGACTGGCTGGACGGTGAAACACAAGCCATCCTGCTGATGGAAGTATCCGCGGCGAATGAAGCAAATGCCCGCAGCGCACTCGAGGAGGGCCTTGCCGCCCTTTGGGAGGAACAGACGCTGACGGGCGGCATCGTCGCCGGTTCACTCGATCAGGCGCGACGATTCTGGTCGCTACGCGAGGACGATAGTTTCATGTACCGGATGTTTCCGTCAGCCCCGTCTTTCGATGTGTCTTTGCCGCCGGATGCGCTCGATCGCTACGTCGCAGAACTGACCGACCGCTTGAAGGCGATCCATGCGGATTTTTATGCCTATGTCTACGGCCATGTTTCGGACGGCAACCTGCATATCTGCGTCGCGGGACCCGGCATAGCTGCGGCGTCACTCAAGGCGCCGATCGAGGATGCCGTCTATACCGGCGTCACGGAGGCCGGCGGCAGCTTTTCCGCCGAGCATGGGGTGGGAATGGAGAAGCGCCGTGCCTATCTCACCTTCGGCAATCCGGCCCGCCGTGCGGTCGCGCAGGCGATCAAGGCGGCGCTCGACCCGAAAAACCTCTTCAATCCGGGCAAGGTGCCATACAGCGCCGATCCCAATACTTAAGGATATCGTCATGGATCTCGGCATCGCCGGCAAGCGCGCCCTCGTTCTCGCCTCCTCCCGCGGCCTCGGCAAGGGCATTGCCGTGGCACTCGCCCGCGAGGGCGCGCATGTGCTGCTCTGCGGCCGCAGCGCCGAGACGCTCGCCGCCAATTGCGCGGCGATCAACGCCGAAGGCCTTGGTCGCGCCGACTGGGTTCAGGCCGATCTGAGCGACGAGAGCTTCGTCGAGACAGTCGTTTCGGCCGTCGGTGAAAAGCTTGGCGGCATCGACATCCTCGTCAACAATTCCGGCGGGCCGACGCCCGGCTCCACCGAGGACATGAGCGAAGAGAAGCTTCTGACCTATTTCAACGCCATGGTGCTGCGCCTCATCGCGCTCACCAACCGGCTCCTGCCCGGCATGAAGGAACAGCGCTGGGGCCGCATCCTCACGGTCGCCTCCTCCGGCGTGATCGAGCCGATCTCGGGTCTCGCGCTTTCCAACACGCTGCGCCCGGCACTGGCTGGATGGTCGAAGACGCTTTCGACGGAAGTCGCGCAATACGGCATCACCAGCAACATGCTTTTGCCCGGCAGCATCTTCACCGATCGGCTGAAGAGCCTCGATGCCGCCGCCGCCGAGCGCAGCGGCAAGAGCGTGGACGAGGTAAAGGCTGCTTCCGAAAAGGCGATCCCGGCCCGCCGCTACGGCACGGTCGAGGAATTTGCCGCCACCGCCGCCTTCCTGTGCAGCAACCCAGCGAGCTATGTCACCGGCAGCCTGGTGCGCTGTGACGGCGGCGCGGCGCATTCGGTCTGAGCCTCCATTCGGCGGGCCATCCCTTGGTCCGCCGCTTTTGCAAGGGCGGACAGGCCTCCGCCCTTGCCATTCCCCCTCGCCTGTGGCATCTCGCGCCCTCTTCATTCCAGAGCGCATCTGATGCGCCCTTTCGCGCGGCGCCAATTGCGCCGCTTCAACACATTTCGACAGATGAGAGGGGCACGGCGATGGCACGGGCACTCGGGCTTGATTTCGGCACGACGAACACGGTTCTCGCGCTCGCTTCCGGCGGCGGCGAAACGCAATCCATGCATTTTACCAGCAGTGTCGGCGAGACCGATACGATGCGCACCGCGCTCTCCTTCATGAAGGATCCGGTGCTCGGCGCCCAGGCCTTGAAGGTGGAAGCAGGACAGGCGGCGATCCGCCAGTTCATCGACAATCCCGGCGATTGTCGTTTTCTCCAGTCAATCAAAACCTTTGCGGCAAGCGCCCTCTTCCAGGGCACGCTGGTCTTCGCCCGCAGGCATACCTTCGACGACCTGATGGAAGTGTTCCTGCGGCGGCTGAAGGCCTATGCCGGTACGGATTGGCCGGGCGAGGTCTCGCGCCTCGTCGCCGGCCGGCCGGTGCAGTTCGCCGGCGCAAGCCCGGATCCCAATCTCGCGCTCGAGCGCTACAACGAGGCGCTGACCCGGCTTGGCTTTCCGGAAATCCACTATGTCTATGAGCCCGTGGCGGCCGCCTATTATTTCGCGCAGACGCTGAAGAGCGACGCCACCGTTCTCGTCGCCGATTTCGGCGGCGGCACGACCGACTATTCGCTGATCCGTTTCGAGCGGCAGGCCGGCCGGCTGACGGCGACGCCGATCGGCCATTCCGGCGTCGGCATTGCTGGCGACCATTTCGATTCCCGCATGATCGAACATCTCGTGGCGCCGGAGATCGGCAAGGGCTCGCATTTCAAGAGCTTCGACAAGGTGCTTGAGGTGCCCTCCGGCTACTACGCCAATTTCGCGCGCTGGAACCAGCTGTCGATCTTCAAGACGACGCGCGAATTCAGCGATCTCAAGTCGCTCGTGCGCTCCGCACTGGAGCCGGAAAAGCTGGAACTGTTCATCGACCTGGTCGAGCATGATGAGGGTTACCCGCTCTATCAGTCGATCTCGGCCACCAAGATGGCTTTGTCGGGCGCGGAAGAAGCCGAGTTCGATTTCAAGCCTCTCGGCGCCGCCGGGCGCAAGATGGTGAAGCGCTCCGATTTCGAAACGTGGATCGCGTCGGACCTTGCCCGCATCGAGGGCGCGCTGGACGAAGTTCTGGAGAAGACGAACACGGCGCCCGACGGCATCGACAAGGTGTTCCTCACCGGCGGCACCTCCTTCGTGCCGGCCGTGCGCCGCATTTTCACCAACCGCTTCGATGCCGGCAAGATCGAGACCGGCGGCGAGCTGCTCTCCATCGCCCATGGTCTGGCGCTGATCGGCGAAAGCGACGACGTGGCGCAATGGGCGGCGTGACGGCGGCGCTTTCCTCAGGCCGCCGGCTTCGCTAAGGTGGCACCATGACCACCGCCGCCAACGACCTTCATCCCGAGCAGCTACGTTCGCTCCTGCACTTCTATGCGGATGCCGGCGTGGAATGGTTGCTAGAAGAAGAGGCGGTTGACCGCATCGCCGAGTTCGAGGCAATGCGGGCGGCGCGTGGCGCATCGGCACAACGAGAGGCAGCACCCGTTCAGCAGGCTGCGCGGCAGGCGCCCGTTCGGCAGGAGCAGCCGCGGGCCGCAGCCCCCGCCCCCATGCCGCCCGCCTCCATGCCGAATGTCGCGATCCCGGATAGCCAGGCGATTGCCGAAGCGGAGTTTGCGGCAAGCAGCGCCCGTTCGTTGGACGAACTGCGTACGGCGATGGAAACGTTCAACGGCTGCAACCTGAAGACCAGCGCCCGCTGCCTCGTCTTCGCGGAAGGCAATGCCAAACCGTCCGTCATGGTGATCGGCGCTATGCCGAATGCCGACGACGACCGCGACGGCCAGCCGTTTTCCGGCCGGCAGGGCGCCATGCTCGACCGGATGCTCACCGGCATCGGCCTTGCGCGTGACGATCTGCTCATCACCAATATCGTGCCCTGGCGGCCGCCGGGCAATCGTCCACCGTCGCAGCGGGAAGCCGATATCTGCCGGCCCTTCATCGAACGCCAGATCGCGCTGGCCGAGCCGAATCAGCTGCTCGTTCTCGGCAATTTCGCCGCGCGATTCCTCTTCCGCTCCAACGATACGATCCATCAATTGCGCGGCGATTGGCGGGAAATCGAGATTTCCGGCCGCAAAGTGCCTGCTTTTGCGACATTGCACCCACAGGATTTGGCAACGGCGCCGATCAGCAAGCGGCTCGCCTGGCAGGACCTGCTCGCTTTTCGTGCAGGGCTTCGTGGCTAAAGCACGAAAGCGCGCGCAACAATTTCAACAACTTGCGCAATCGAGCCGCAAAGTGGCGCGCAGATTCGCCGCAAATCTGCCTTCAGCATGAACAAAATGTTTCAACAGCCATGCGCATTGCACATATCTGCCGGGCAGAATGTCGCATTGCAAAAACCATGCTGCGGCGCAATATATCGACACGGGAGGACAGGATTTAAGGAAACGAACCATGACCGCCCGCTTTCGGCCCATTCATTCGAGCTTCGAGACGCTCCGCCATACTGGCCGACGCGTCGGCCACGGCTTCGGCGTCGCTGCTCCGGCCAATGAGCAGCTCACGGCGACCGGCTTCGCCCGCATTATCCGCCCCGTCCAGCTCTACAGCGACTTCATCCAGCGTTGAGCCGTTCCCACGGGCAGACATACCCGTGCGCACAGAAACCACAGGAGCAGACCATGGCCGCCTTTCGCAAGCTGATCTCGGACATTGCCGACATCCGCGCCGCCGTGAACGCCGCCCGGGAATATTCCGTGCTGGCCTCGCTGCCGCGCGATGCCGCCCAGCGCCGCGACCCGCTCAAGGCCTTCCTGCCCAACTGAAGCTGGCTTTGACCACGGTGCGCGCCGTGGTATGATCGTCATCGTCAGGAGGTGAGACGCCTTTCCTCTGGTGGGGACCGGGCCGAAGGCCGATCTCCGTTTCAGCTGATCGTCAGGGTGAACCGCCAAGTCCTGAACCTGATCGTCAGCGTAAGCCGGATTTTCAAACGCCTCAGCTCCTTTCTTTGTGCCGGGCATGCACCCGACACGCCTTCATAACACAACCCTTCCGCGAATTGCGGACCTTCCAAAATTCTTCTTGGATTACGCCAGCCTCTGTCGCTGTGGACAGCGCACGGTTCCCGCAATAGAGCGACATTCGATAACCGAATGCCCTCTCCCGGAGCTCCCATGCTGGCGACCCTCGTCTCCATTTTCAGCCTCATGCTGTCCACGCTGCTGATGATGGTGGCCTTCGGGCTGCAGAGCTACGTCGTGCCGGTGCGCGCCGTCGCCGAGGGCTGGTCGACGCAGACGATCTCGATGATCGCGACGGGTTATACGATCGGCTTTACGCTCTCCTGCATCGTGACGCCGAAATTCGTGCTGCTCGTCGGCCATGTGCGCGTCTTCGTGGCGCTGATCACGCTGCTGTCCGTCGGCATCCTGCTCTGCGCCGTCGTCGTCGACTGGCGGGCCTGGATGCTGTTCCGGGCAATCTCGGGCTTTGCCATTTCCGGCAGCTACCTCATCATCGAAAGCTGGCTGAACGAGCGCGTGACCAACGAGAACCGCGGCTCGGTCTTCTCCATCTATCTCATCACGACGATGGTCGGCACGATCGGCGGACAATATCTGGTGCCGCTCGGCGATCCCTCCAACACCTCGCTCTTCATCGTCTGCGGCATCATCTTCTCGATCGCGCTCATGCCGACGGCGCTGACCTCCTCGCCGCTGCCCGCGCCGCCGACGCAGGCACGCTTCAACGTGCCCGCCCTCTACCGGCGCTCGCCGGTGGCGGTGGTCGGCGCGTTCCTGGCCGGGGCACTGTCCGGGGCATGGCTCAATCTCGGCGGCGTCTTCACCCAACGCACCGGGCTTTCCACCGCCGAGGGAGCGACATTGCTCGCCTCGGTGCTCATCGGCAGCGCCATCTCGCAAATCCCGATCGGCCGCGCCTCCGACCGCATGGACCGGCGCCTCGTCATGGTCGCCTGCGGCATCGTCGGCACGATCTCGTGCCTTGCCATGGCCCTCGTCGCCGGCGGCCCGCCGGTCGTGCTCTACGTCGCCGCCGCCTTCGTCGGTTCGGTGATCTTTCCGATCTATGCATTGAATGTCGCCCATGCCAACGACCGCGCGCAGCCGGACGAATATGTCGAGGTCTCCTCCGGCATGATGATCGTCTACGGCGTCGGCACCATTTCCGGCCCGATCGTCGTCGGCCCGATCATGGACCGTTTCGGCCCAGGTTCGCTTTTCGTGGTGCTCGCCGTCTATTTCGCGCTCTACGGAGCCTATGCCGCCTGGCGCATCAGCCGGCGCGAGGCCAATGACGGACTGGTCAGCAAGACGGATTTTCAGGCGATGGCCGCCCAGCCGCTTGGCGCAGACGCAGCGGCCGCGGCGTTGCAGCCCGATGCGGTGGCGGAAGAGCGTCTCGAAGACACCACGACACCAGAATGGCGTCAGCCCTGAGGCAGCCTGTGGCGCAGTTCGGCGCGCCGCTTCAAATCCAGGCGATGCTCGCGAAAAATCACGAAAATGCCGGCGCTGACGACGATAGCGGTGCCGAGGAGCATGGGCCCGGTCGGGACGTCGCCGAACAGGACATAGCCGATGACGAGGCCGAGCACGATCGAGGTATATTCGAAGGGTGCGATGGTGGAAACGTCGGCGTAGCGATAGCTCGAGGTGAGCAGCAACTGCGCGATGCCGCCGCAAAAACCGGCAAGCGCCATCAGGCCGAGCGACGGCCAGCTGAGCGCGATCCAGCCGAAGGGCAGCGTCGCGAGCGAAAAGATCGAAGCGAAGAGCGAGAAATAGAGCACGATGGTAGGCGTGCGCTCCGTCTGCACCAGCTTGCGCACCAGCACCATGGCGCAGGAGCCGAGCACGGCGAAGGCCAGCATGGCCAGCGCCCCCATGGCTTCGGAGGAGCCGAACCCGCCCTCGCGAAACAGCGTCAGTCGCGGCCAGCTGATGATGCCCACACCCGCAAGCCCGATCAGCACCGCCGTCCAGCGATAGATGCCGACCCGCTCCTTGAGGAAGATGGCGGCGATGACGACGGTGACGAGCGGCAGGGCATAGCCGAGCGCGATCGATTCCGGGAGCGGCAGGTGGATGAGGCCGTAGAAGCCGAAGCCCATCGAAAGGATGCCGACAAAGCCGCGCTTGAAGTGACCGAAGATATCATCGGTACGAAAGGCATCCCGCAACTGGCCATGGGCGGCAAGAAAAGCCAGGATCGGCACGATGGCGAAGGCGGAGCGGAGGAAGGTGATCTGCCCCGCCGGTAGATCCTTGCCGGCCGCCTTGATGAGCGTCGACATACACAGAAAGACCACCACCGAGGCGACTTTCAGGAAAATCCCCTTCATGGGATCGGAAGACTGCGTATCCATGGGGAACTCGTCACGACCGGAAGGTCGTGGCATAAGGCGTTGAAGAAATCGGAGAACCGATTGAGACCATGCAAGTCTAGCGGGATTGCCCGGCGGATGGGATCAATTCTCGTGATGCGACGAACATTCTTTTGATCGGCCAATGCCCGGCACAAAATTGTGAATGGGACTTCCATGGCAATGAGATGTTAAGCGAATACGCATATCTTTTCGCGGAATTTGGGGGCAGACCGCCTTTTACGGGTGTCACGTGTACGGAAACGGGACAGTCGGCGGCGGCATAGAGCAGGACATATCCATGCGGACAGAGAACGGCCAGATCATCCACCTGGCGGACTATCGCCAGACTGACTTCGTTCTCGAGCGTGTCGACCTGACCTTCGAACTGGACCCCACGGAAACCAAAGTCGAGGCTCGCCTGATCTTCCATCGCCGCGAGGGCGTCGACGTCAATGCCCCGCTGGTACTGGACGGCGACGAGCTCGTCATGACCGGCCTGCTCTTCGACCAGATCGAAATGGACGCGGCGCGCTACGACGCGACTCCTGACAGCCTGACCATCCGCGACCTTCCGGCGACCGAACCCTTCGAGATCACGATCACCACGATGATCAATCCCGAGGCCAATACACAACTGATGGGCCTCTATCGTTCGAACGGCATCTACTGCACGCAGTGCGAGGCCGAGGGCTTCCGCCGCATCACCTATTTCCCCGACCGGCCGGACGTGCTGGCCGTCTATACGGTCAACATCATCGCCGACAAGGCGAGCTGCCCACTTCTCCTCTCCAACGGCAATTTCCTCGGCGGCGCCGGCTATACCGAAGGCAAGCACTTCGCCGCCTGGTTCGACCCGCATCCGAAGCCGTCCTATCTCTTCGCGCTGGTTGCCGGCGATCTCGGCGTCGTCGAAGACACGTTCACGACGATGTCGGAGCGCGAAGTGACGCTGAAGATCTATGTCGAGCATGGCAAGGAGGCGCGCGCGGCTTACGCGATGGATGCGCTGAAGCGCTCGATGAAGTGGGACGAGGAGGTGTTCGGCCGCGAATACGATCTCGACATCTTCATGATCGTCGCCGTCTCCGATTTCAACATGGGCGCCATGGAGAACAAGGGGCTCAACGTCTTCAACGACAAATACGTGCTGGCCGACCCGGAAACCGCGACGGACCAGGACTATGCCAATATCGAGGCGATCATCGCCCACGAATATTTCCACAACTGGACCGGCAATCGCGTCACCTGCCGCGACTGGTTCCAGCTGTGCCTGAAAGAAGGCCTGACGGTCTACCGCGACCACGAATTCTCCGCCGATCAGCGTTCGCGCTCGGTCAAGCGCATTGCCGAGGTGCGCCACCTGAAGTCCGAGCAGTTCCCGGAGGATGCCGGCCCGCTCGCCCATCCGGTGCGCCCGACGAAATACCGCGAAATCAACAACTTCTATACGACGACCGTCTATGAAAAAGGCTCCGAGGTGACGCGCATGATCGCGACCATCGTCGGCAAGGACGGTTTCAAGAAGGGCATGGATCTCTACTTCGAACGTCATGACGGCGACGCCGCGACGATCGAGGATTTCGTGAAGTGCTTCGAGGAGGCAAACGGCGTCGATCTCGGCCAGTTCTCGCTCTGGTATCATCAGGCCGGCACGCCGCTCGTCAGCGTCTCCTCCAGCTATGAACAGGCCAAGGGTGAATTCACGCTGTCGCTCGAACAGATGATACCGCCGACGCCCGGCCAGGGTACCAAGGAGCCGATGCACATTCCGCTGCGTTTCGGCCTGATCCTTGCCGACGGCTCGGAAGCGAAACCCACCTCGGTCAGCGGCGCTGACATCACCGGTGACGTGCTGCACCTGAAGGAGCGGCGCCAGACGGTGACCTTCTCGGGTATTCCTTCGCGCCCTGTCGTTTCGCTGAACCGCAGCTTCTCCGCGCCGATCAACCTGCATTTCGAGCAGGCACCCGGCGATCTCGCCCAGATCGCTAGCAATGACAGCGATCTGTTCTCCCGCTGGCAGGCGCTGAACGACCTTGCTCTGCCGAACCTCGTGGACGCCGCCCGCAAGGCGCGCACCGGCGAGCCGGTCGAAACCAACGCGGTGCTTGCCGACACGCTGATCACCATTGCCGGCGATGAAGCACTCGAGCCGGCCTTCCGCGCACAGGCGCTCGCCCTGCCCTCCGAATCCGATATTGCCCGCGAGCTCGGCAGCAACAACGATCCGGATGCCATTCGGGCCGGCCGTGAGGCCGTGCTGGCCTTCATCGCCAACCGCAATCCCGCCGTCTTCGCTGCGCTCTTCGAAAGCCACGGCACCAAGGGCGCCTTCACGCCGGACGCGGCGAGCGCCGGAAAGCGTGCGCTGCGCAATGCGGCCCTTGCCTACCTCGCCGTGTCCGATGGCGGGCCTGCCCGCGCGGCAGCCGCCTTCAAGGCAGCGGACAACATGACGGATCTGAGCGCCGCGCTCACCGTGCTGGCGCACCGCTTCCCGGATACACCGGAAACCGCCGAGGCGCTGGAAGCCTTCCGCGCCCGCTTTGCAGACAACGCGCTCGTCATCGACAAGTGGTTCTCCATCCAGTCGACCATTCCGGGCGACGGTGCGCTGGAGCGCGTCAAGGCGCTGATGACGAGCCCGCATTTCAACAAGGCGAATCCGAACCGCGTGCGCGCGCTCGTCGGCACCTTTGCTTTCTCCAACCCGACCGGCTTCAACCGGGCGGACGGCGCAGGCTACCGGTTCCTCGGAGATCAGATCCTCGAGATCGATCCGAAGAACCCGCAGCTTGCCGCCCGCATCCTCACCTCCATGCGCTCGTGGCGTGCACTGGAGGAAGGCCGCTCGGATCACGCGCGCAATGCGCTGCGTGCGATTGCCGCCGGCGAAAAACTCTCCTCGGACGTTTCGGACATCGTCGAGCGCATGCTCAAGGGTTGAGATGCCGAAAACTGAACGTTTTCGGGCGCTTCGGCGCCCGTTTTCGTTTCCGCATACAAGTTTCCATCAGCAAAATATGGTTAACGAACTTTTACCTTTTGCTCTGGACAAGCCGAATCACAATTGATTCATTAGGGCAGATTCGGGCGAGCGGCGCGCCGAATCACGAGAGGGTTACAAGGTTTGAAGACTATGGCGGACGCGCAACGAGGACGCGCATCCGGCGGGTGGACTCGTCTCAGATTCCCGGGATTTGCGGCCTGGGAAAATGAGCTGACGGGACAGGCGAAGATTTTCGCCGGACCTGCCGGACGGCATTTGACACGGGCCGAGCCCGTGCTGAAACGGTCGATACCGATCCTGATCATCGCTTTTCTGTTCGTGGTGGCCATTTCGCGCATGGTCGGCATCACGGTCGAACACGACCGGATGGACGCGAGCGTCAAGGACGCGACTTCGCTGACGGCGCTCGCCGTCGGCGCGGTGTTCTCCGGTCCCCTGGCCGAAAGCCTTGCGGAGTCCGACCGGATGGCAGCCGAGGCCGCGCTCTCGCTCAACCTCCCGCAGGACCGCATGCAGCCCGGCGGGCTCGTGCTCTTCGTGGCTGAGAAGGGGCAGATTTTCGGCGCTTCGCTTGCGGGCGCGCGTTATGTCGGCCAGTCGCTCGCGCGCTTCTCGCCCGAGCTTGCAGCCAATCAGTATTTCGGCGATCCGGACGGCGTCTTCCGCACCCGGATCGGCGAACAGGATTACTACGCCGCGCTGGTGCAGATGCCGCGCAAGGGCGGCTTCATCATCGTCGCCAATCCGCTGAGCCAGGTCGCGCTGTTCTGGCGCGACGAGGTGGCGTTGAACGTCACGCTCTTCGCCGGCATCTCGGCGATCCTGCTCGTCATTCTCTACGCCTATTACATCCAGGCGAAACGGGCGCGTGACGCCGACGCGATCTTCGCGGAATCCAATCTGCGCGTGGAAACGGCGCTTGCCCGCGGCCGCTCGGGGCTCTGGGATTTCGACCTCTCGAGCCGGCGGCTGTTCTGGTCGCGCTCGATGTATGAAATGCTCGGCATGCCGCCGCGTGACAGCGTGCTTTCCTTCGGGGACGCCGCACGCCTGATGCATCCCGACGACGACGGCATCTACCAGGTGGCCCGCGCGGTCGCCCGCGGTCAGGCCAAGCAGGTCGACCAGGTTTTTCGCATGCGTCACGCGGAAGGACATTACGTTTGGCTGCGCGCCCGCGCCCAGCTGATCCGCATGTCCTCCGGCCGCATGCACATGATCGGCATCGCCATGGACGTGACCGAGCAGCACCGGCTCGCCCAGCGCTACCAGGAAGCCGACCAGCGCCTGGCCGACGCCATCGAATGCACGTCGGAAGCCTTCGTGCTCTGGGATAAAAGCGACCGGCTCGTCATGTGCAACGCGCACTATCAGCAGGCCTATGGGCTGCCGGACGACGTGCTGGTGCCCGGCACCGAGCGTGCAGCGGTCTATGCCGCGGCGGCGCGTCCGGTCATCGAGCGGCGCATCGCGGATGCCGACGGCACTGGCGCCTCGCAGACCAGCGAAGTGCAGCTTGCCGACGAGCGCTGGCTGCAGATCAACGAGCGGCGCACCCGCGACGGCGGCCTCGTCTCCGTCGGCACCGACATCACCATGATGAAACGTCATCAGGTGCGCCTGCGCGAATCCGAGCGCCGCCTGATGGCGACCATTGGCGACCTCTCGGCCTCCCGCGCCAAGCTGGAGCGGCAGAAGTCGGAACTGTCGGTCGCCATCGCCAACTACCAGGCGGAGAAGGAACGCGCCGAGGCCGCCAACCGCGCCAAGTCGGAATTCCTCGCCAACATGTCGCATGAGCTGCGCACGCCGCTCAACGCCATCCTCGGCTTCTCCGAAATCTTGCAGAACCAGATGTTCGGCCCGATAGGCTCGGACAAGTATCGCGAATATTCACGCGACATCCACGAGAGTGGCAAGCACCTGCTCAATGTCATCAGCGATATTCTCGACATGTCGAAGATCGAGGCCGGTCATATGCGCATCAGCTGTGAGACGATCGATCTCGCGCCGCTGATCGAGGAGACCATGCGCCTGACCATGCTGCAGGCCGAGAAGAAGCATATCGAGGTTCAGGAAACCTGCCCGGCGCATCTCCTGACCGTGGCGGACCGCCGCGCGATGAAGCAGATCCTGCTGAACCTTCTGTCCAATGCCATGAAGTTTACCAACGAGGGCGGCAAGGTCATGGTGCGGGCACGCAGGGTGGACGGTGCTGTGACGCTCACCATCGCCGACAGCGGCATCGGCATCCCGAAATCCGCCCTCCAGAAGATCGGCCAGCCCTTCGAGCAGGTGCAGAGCCAATACGCCAAGAGCAAGGGCGGCTCCGGCCTCGGCCTCGCCATCTCCCGCTCGCTGGCGCATCTGCACGGCGGCGCGATGCGCATCCACTCCATAGAGGGCAAGGGCACGATCATCTCCGTGCGCATCCCCGACCGGGAACGGCTGGCGGCGCTGCATCTGGCGGCCTGAGGGAGCGGGAAGACCACGCCTACCCCACCCACCCAC
>NZ_JBLZPH010000127.1:0-2171 GCF_049199205.1 Shinella sp. M31
GGGCCGGTTTTCAGGGCGTCTTAGAGCATTTCCAGCCGAAACGAAATCGCCGATTACTTGGCGCCGCGCTGGCGGACCTCGTCATAGGGGATCGTGAACACCTTGTCGTCAAGCGGGATGCCGGTCTTCACGTTGAAGATCATCACCGACGTGTCCTTGCCCTGGGCATCGGTGATCGTCCATTGGCGCAGGTCATAGGTCTTCGGGTCGAACATCATGGTGATGGTCGAATCGCCGAACATGTTGCGGTCCCCGAGCACGATCGTCGTGAGGTCCGCCTCTTCCTTGACGGAGCGCACCATCTTGGCCGAAAGGTCGATCTTGTTGCCGAGCAGCAGGTTCAGCGGCGTCTTGGAGAGGGGGTACAGATCCCAGGTCTTGAGCTTGCGGTTGCCGATGACGACGGAGCGGCCGTCGGCGATCACGCGCATCGGCGAGGGATCTTCGTAGTTGAAGCGGATCTTGCCCGGGCGGTCGATGAAGAACTTGCCGCCGGTCTGCTCGCCGCGCGGGCCGAACTGCACGAATTCGCCGGCCATCGTCTTCACCGAAGCGAAGTGATCGGCGATCTTCTGCGCGGCGGCACTGGCCTGCGCGGAGGCCTCGACGGGCGACAGCAGCGAAAGGCCGGCAGCGAATGCCAGGGCCATGAGGCCGGTGAAGCCGCGGCGCGTCAGCGTACCGGCTTTTTCGGATCGGTTCATCTTGGTCTCCTTCATGCGTTTTTCATGCGGGCCAAACGCGGCGCCATAATGGCACTCAGCCCTGACGCGAGACTTGCCGGTCGAAACGTCGCAGAAGGCACTCCGTTCCCGGTCATCGTCCCGAAATTTCGTCTTCCGTCGGCACGAGGATTTCGCGCTTTCCGGCGTGGTTGGCGGGGCCGATCAGGCCCTCCTTCTCCATGCGCTCGATGAGCGAGGCGGCACGGTTGTAGCCGATGCCGAGACGGCGCTGGATATAGGACGTCGAGGCCTTGCCGTCGCGCAGCACCACGGCCACCGCCTGGTCGTAGGGATCGTCGGAATCGTCGAGGTTCGCCGTGCCGGCCGGGCCGCCGCCCCCCTCGCCGTCCTCGTCGTCGTCCTCGGTGATGGCATCGAGATATTGCGGCGCGCCCTGCGCCTTGAGATGCGCGACCACGGCTTCCACTTCGCCGTCCGAGACGAACGGGCCATGCACGCGCTGGATGCGCCCGCCGCCGGCCATGTAGAGCATGTCGCCCATGCCGAGCAGCTGTTCGGCGCCCTGCTCGCCCAAAATGGTGCGGCTGTCGATCTTCGACGTCACCTGGAAGGAGATGCGGGTGGGGAAGTTCGCCTTGATCGTGCCGGTGATAACGTCGACCGAGGGACGCTGCGTCGCCATGATGACATGGATGCCGGCGGCGCGCGCCATCTGGGCGAGGCGCTGCACGGCCCCTTCGATATCCTTGCCTGCGACCATCATCAGGTCGGCCATCTCGTCGATGATCACGACGATATAGGGGATCGGCTGCAGGTCGAACTCTTCCGTCTCGTACATGGCTTCGCCGGTTTGGCGGTCGAAGCCGGTCTGCACGGTGCGGGCGATCGTCTCGCCCTTGGCCAGCGCCTGCTCCACGCGGCTGTTGAAGCCGTCGATGTTGCGCACGCCGATCTTCGACATCTTCTTGTAGCGCTCCTCCATCTCGCGCACCGTCCATTTCAGGGCGACGACGGCCTTCTTCGGATCGGTGACGACGGGCGAGAGCAGATGCGGGATGCCGTCATAGACGGAGAGTTCCAGCATCTTGGGATCGATCATGATCAGACGGCACTGCTCCGGCTTCAGGCGGTAGAGCAGCGACAGGATCATGGTGTTGATGGCGACCGACTTGCCCGAACCGGTCGTACCCGCGACGAGCAGATGCGGCATCTTGGCGATGTCGGAAATGACCGGTTCGCCGCCGATCGTTTTGCCGAGCGCCATGGCCAGACGGGCCTTCGAGGTTTCGAAATCGCGCGAGGCGATGAGTTCGCGCAGATAGACGGTTTCACGGCTCTGGTTCGGCAGTTCGATGCCGATGGCGTTGCGGCCGGGCACGACGGCCACGCGGGCGGCGATCGCGCTCATCGAGCGAGCGATGTCGTCGGCAAGGCCGATGACGCGCGACGACTTGATGCCGGGCGCCGGCTCCAGTTCGTAGAGGG
>NZ_JBLZPH010000128.1:0-5555 GCF_049199205.1 Shinella sp. M31
CCCTGGGCCAGTCATCAACCGTTTCGCTGGGCACTATCGCGGCAAGGTTTTGGCGAGCAGCCGGACGCCGTCCGGAATGTTCCGCGCCGGCATCGAGGCGTAACCGAAGACGAAGCCGGCGCGGCGCTCCGTCGCCAGCGAGAACAGCCGCGAGATCGGATAGATGCCGATACCCGCTTCCCGCGCCGTGGCCGCGAGGCTTTCCTCGTCCTGGGCCGCGAAATCGTTGAACCAGACAACCACATGCAGGCCGGCGGAGGTTCCGACGATCTCGACCCGTGCGCCGAAATATTCGACCATGGCGTCAAGGAAGGCGGGGGGAACCCGGCTCGTAGACAACTTTACCGCCGCGTGTGTCAGTGCTTAAGAATTTGGCTGAGGAACAGCTTGGTCCGCTCGTGCTGCGGATTGGTGAAGAAGGCGTCAGGCTTGCCTTCCTCGACGATTTGGCCCGAATTCATGAAGATCACCCGGTCGGCGACGGCGCGGGCGAAGCCCATTTCGTGGGTCACGCAGACCATCGTCATGCCGTCCTTGGCAAGGCCGGTCATCGTCTCCAGCACTTCGGAGACCATTTCCGGGTCGAGCGCCGAGGTCGGTTCGTCGAAAAGCATCACGGCCGGCTGCATGCAGAGCGAGCGGGCAATGGCGACGCGCTGCTGCTGACCGCCCGAAAGCTGGATCGGGTATTTGTTGGCCTGTTCGGGAATACGCACGCGCTCGAGGAATTTCAGCGCAGTCTTCCTGGCTTCCGCCTCCGGCACACCCTTGATCCACATCGGCCCGACCATGCAGTTCATCAGCACCGTCATATGCGGAAAGAGATTGAAATGCTGGAACACCATGCCGACATTCTTACGCACTTCGCCAACGTTGCGCATCTTGTTGTGCAGCGTGATGCCGTTGACCGAAATTTCGCCTTCCTGATGCGCTTCCAGGCGGTTGAAACAGCGGATCAGTGTTGACTTTCCGGAGCCCGAGGGGCCGCAGACGACGATACGCTCGCCCTTACTGACCGTCAGGTTGATATCCTTCAGCACCTGGAAAGCGCCGTACCACTTGGAAACGTTCTTCGCTTCGATGATCTTGTCGCCGTTCATCGGACTTTGCTCCTGGCGTAGTGGCGCTCGATGCGGGATTGGACGAGCTCCAGGCAGATCGACAAGATCCAGTAGAGCATGGCGGCCGAGATCAGCATTTCCATATGCTGGAAGGTCTTCTGTCCCAGAGTGCGGGCCAGGAACATCAGCTCCCAGACACCGATGACCGAGACCAGCGAGCTGTCCTTCAGCATGGAGATGAACTGGTTGCCGGTTGGCGGGATGATGACCGGCAGCGCCTGCGGCAGAATGATCTTGCGCATGGTGATGCCGAAGCCGAAGCCGATCGAGCGTGAGGCCTCCCACTGGCCTCGATCGATGCTTTGGATGCCCGAACGGAAAATCTCCGTCATGTAGGCGCCGTAGCAGAGCGAAAGGGCGAGGATACCGGCTGGCACTGCGTCGATCACGAAGCCGAATTGCGGCAGGCCGAGATAGATCAGATAGACCTGCATGAGGAGCGGCAGGCCGCGGAAGAACGAGGTGTAGAAGCTGGCGATCGCATAGGCAAAGCCATTGGTCGAGAGCTTGGCGACGGCGCCGAGAATGGCAATCGCCGAGGCGATGACGATCGAAACAGCGGACACATAGATCGTCGTTACCAGGCCTTGGGTGATCATGAAGGGCAGTTTTTCGACGATGAACGGCAGGCTTAGATGAAACGTCGCGAAGAAGGCGAGGAACAGAAGCAGCAGCTCCAGCCAGACGACGGCGATCTGCACCCTGAGGGGCGCAAAGCCGATCAGCACGACATTAAGCACGAAGATGACAGCGATGACGAAGGCGATCGCGAAACGTCCGTAAAGGCCGCTGGCGGAGGGGTCGCCGATCACGGGGCGCATCAATTCGCCCATCGCCGTGCCGGTCATGTTGAACATCAGGAAGAAAGCCAGCACCACCGCAAACATTGTCGCGATGAACCACGGCTTATGGACGAGCACTTCGGACTCGACGGTATCGGGATAAAGCATCTCTTGTCCCTTGCGGCAAATCGACGGTCCGATTGCCCGGACCGTCCGCTTCCGGCGGTGGTTACTTTACGACCGTGTAATCGACGCCATACCACTTCACGGAGAGCTTGCTCAGTGTGCCGTCCGCCTGCATGCCCTTCACGGCTTCGGCGATCTTGTCGTTGAATTCCTTGTCGCCATGCTCGATGGCAACCGCGAGCGGCTCGTAGAAGACGGGCTCGCCGACCTGTTTGATCGGGTAACCGGCCTTCACCGCGTCGAGAATGCTCGGCAGCGAGGAGACGACCGCATCGAGACGGGTGCCATCACCGAGACGCAGATCGTCGAAGGCGGTGGTCGAGTTGGCGTAGGACTTAACGTCCTTCGGCTTGAACTCGTATTTGAAAGGAGGCGCGCCGGCCGCATCGAGCGTCAGGTCGCCCTTCGCATAGGCTTCGAAAGTCGAAGTTGCCGTGGTGCCGACCACCTTGCCGTCGAGATCGGAAAGCTTGGCCGCCTTGCTGTCCTTGTGGACGGCAACGGCTGCCGGGGTATAGTAGTAGACGGCCGGAAAATCGAAGATTTTAGCGCGCTCCTTGGTCGGCGTCATCGAGCCGACATGCATGTCCCAGCGGCCGGCCCAGTTGCCGGCGGTGATGATGTCCCAGCCCGGGGTGACGAACTCGACCTTCACGCCGAGGCGCTTGCCGATATCCTTGGCGACATCGATGTCGAAACCGTCGAGTTCGTTCTTTTCGTTCATGAAAGATTGCGGCGCCCAGTTGGCGTCGGTCGCAACCTTCAGATCCTTGGCCGCCATGACGCGGTCGAGGACGGCACCGGCATTGGCCGGGAGGGCGGCGAAGGCCACGGCAAGCGACACTGCCGCTGCGGAAATCTTGCTCAGTCTGTTCATGCGATGGTTCCCTTTATTGTCATTCTTGGTTTTTGACCCGGGCTCATTCCCGTAGCGTCCTGCAATCTTGATATCGAAAAGAGCTCTTCGTCTTCCGGCGATCAGAAGCAGCGGCAGGCCGGTCGCTTCCTTGAATCGATGGAAGTCAGAGTTCTCCTTTCTCCCGCATCTCATCGCGGATGGAGCGAGCGACCCTGAAGGCTTCGACGCCGGCGGGAATGCCGCAATAGACGGCGATCTGGACGAGAGCTGCGCGCAATTCGTCCTCGGTCAGACCGTTACGGATCGCGCCGCGAACGTGGACGCCGAATTCGTGCATGCGGTTCAGCGCCGCCAGCATGCCGAGGTTCAGGAGGCTGCGCTGCTTGAGATCCAGGCCGCCATCCGTCCAGACCGCGCCCCAGCAATATTCGTTGAGCACATCCTGAAACGGTGCTGAGAAGCTGTCGGCGCCGTTGATGGCGCGGTCGACATAGTCGTCCCCCAGCACCTTGCGCCGAACGGCTTCGCCGCTTTTCGTGAGCGCTTCATCCATGGTTCGCCTCCTTGGTGGTCAGGAAACCGCGCATCAGATCGGCTACCGTCTGCGGCGCCTCGATCAGGATGGAGTGGCGCAGGCGCGGCAGGATCGATAGCACCGAGCCCGGAATGCGCTCGTGCATGTAGCGCGCCATGCGCGGATTGGACCCGGCATCGTCCTCGCCGGTCGCAATCAGCGTCGGGCAGCGAATCTGGTCGAGGAAGCCGCCGAAGTCGGTCTCGGCGAGCACGCGGTAAGCAGCCGCATAGCATTCCGGATCGTTCTCGGCATCGCGCTCGCGAAGGCTTGCGATGACCTCCGGGTTCGCGGCCTGGAACTCTTCCGTCAGCCAGCGTGACAGCGAGGCGTTGTGATGGTCGGCAGGGGTGCCAGCACGCAACGCCGCAAGCCGCTCCAGAACCCGCATTCGCTCTTGCGGTGTCCGGCCGGCCACTGTGGACAGAAGCACCAGCTTGCGCAACCGGTCCAGGTGGGTCAGCGCCAGGCGCTGGGCGATCAGCCCGCCGAGCGAGAAGCCGGCGAGATTGAAGGTCGAGAAGCCTGCCTTGTCGGCGAGCGCCAGCGCCTCGTTGACGAAATCGTCGATCTCGTAGCGGCCCTTCACCCGGCTCGATTGGCCGTGGCCGCGCAGGTCGAAGGTCAGGATCGTGAAGCTGTCCTTCAGGCGCTCGACGACGCCTGACCATGCCTCGAGATAGGAGCCGACGCCGTGAATGCAGACCAGTGGCTCGCCGCTGCCGTCGAGCCGGTAGTTGAGCGTCACGTCTCCGACGGTATGGCGCTGTACCTCCGCCATTTCAGCCTGCCGCCGCCTTGCGTTGCTTATCCTTTTCGCGCGCGGCGAAGACGGGCATGATTTCCTTGACGAAAAGCTCGATCGTCCGCTTCTGCAATTCGAAGGGCAGGTTGAAGGTGAGGCCGAGGCAGTACTGATCGACACCGGCTGCTTCATAGACCAGCAGCTTCTCGATCGCCTCGTCGGGCGTGCCGAACATCAGGTTCTTGCGGATATTGTCCGGATTGTAGTTGTCCTTGCCCTTGACCGCCTCGTAGGGCACCGCTTCCGGGAAGCCTTCGCGGACGGTGCCGATATTCTGCATCAGGTTTTCGAAGGCGCGACCGTAGTCCATGCTGTGCTTGACCGCCAGTTCCCAGCCATCCGCCTTGTCGTAGACGCAGGTGCGGCGCTGCATCATGAAGCGCGGGCGTGGGACCTCGGGATGATCCGCAACCGCCTTGTTGAACTTATCGGCCAGAACCTGGATCTCGGCTGCCGGTTGCGACAGCGGCGTGGAAAGAATGCTGGCGCCACTGGCGATCGCCCAGTCGAACGAACCGGGATCACGGGCTGCCACCCAGATCGGCGGATGCGGCTGCTGCAGCGGTTTCGGCACCGACGTCGCGACCGGGAATTTCCAATAATGCCCGTCATGGGCATAATCGCCGGCCCACAGCTTCTTCACCGCCGGGACGATCTCCTTCATGTAGGCGACGCCTTCCTGCTGTGGCATGCCGCCGGCCATCCGGTCGAACTCGTACTGATAGGAGCCTCGGGCGATGCCGAACTCCAGGCGGCCGTTCGTCAAATGATCGCAGAGCGCGGATTCGCCGGCGAGGCGGATCGGGGTCCAATAGGGCGCGACCAGCGTCGAGGTACCCAGGCGGATCTGCTCGGTATGCTGCGCCAGCCAGACCAGCGTCTGGAACGGATTGGGAGAGATCGTGCACTCGATGGTGTGATGCTCGGCGGTCCACAGCGCCTCGAAGCCGCCCTCGTCGGCCATGCGCGCCAGTTCCAAAAGGTTGTTCTTCACCCTCGACATCGAAACGTTGGGCGAGAAGCGCTCCATGGTCAGCGATACTGCGAATTTCATCTGCTTGCCTCCCTTGCGGGTTCAGTTTTGTGCGTGCCGTCACTTCAGACGAATGACGAAGGGGTCCTGCATGGCGCCGGAATAATCGATGATGACGTTCTTCAGCCGCGAGAACTCATGCATCACCTCGAAGCCGCCACGCCGCCCGTAGCCGCTCTCCTTGAAGCCGCCATT
>NZ_JBLZPH010000129.1:0-51884 GCF_049199205.1 Shinella sp. M31
CGACCGCCTGATGGAGACGATCGGCGGCGACCGCCTGGCTTCCCGCAACGAAGTGCGCAAGCTGGCGCTCTATTGCCGTGGCCGGGACGTCATTGAGGAGCAGGACGTCGAGGAGATCGTCGGCGATGCGAGCGCCATCTCGACCGATGATGCCATCGACGCCATTCTCAAGGGCGATCGCGAGGGCTTTCTACACGCCATCCAGAAGATCGTTTCGTCGAAAACACCGGTCTTCCTCGTGCTGCAAGGATGCCTGCGACAGTTTCAGCTGCTGGAAATCATGCGTGCCGAGATGGATGAAAAGCGGGCGCCCGCCGGCCAGGTCATCGCGACGCTGGGCCGCCACCTGCATTTTCGCCGCAAGCCGCTCGTGGAAAGCGCCCTGAAAACCTGGACCGGGCCGGCCATCCGCCGGGAAACCCAGCGCCTGCAAAGCGCCATCCTGCAAAGCCGCCAGCGCGCCTCGCTGGAGGATACGATCGCCATGCAGACGATGCTGGCAACCGTGCTGCAATCCGCGAAGCGTTGAATCCGGCTAAATAGCCGGCTTTGTTATCATCGTTCAGCGGCGCTCAAGAAGCCGGCAGATTTCTTCCAGCTGCTCCAGGGTCTTGTAGGCGATCCTGAGCTGACCGCCGCCGGTGCCCTTGTGGTTCACGGTGACATCGAGACCTAGCACGTCGGACAGCGTGCGCTCCAGCGCCAGCGTATCCGCATCCTTCGCGTCCTTCGGCGCCGCCTGGCCGTGGTTCGGGTCGCTCTGTGCCTTGATGTCGTTCTGCGCCAGCCGCTCCGCATCGCGCACCGACATGCCCTTGGCAACGACGGCCTTGGCAAGCGCGATCGGATCCGATGTGGGAATAAGGGCGCGGGCATGTCCGGCCGAAAGCGTACCGGACGCCAGCATGTCCCGGACCGGCTCGGGCAGCTTCAACAGGCGAAGGCTGTTTGCCACATGGCTGCGGCTCTTGCCGATAATTTCACCGAGATCGTTCTGCGTATAGCCGTGATCGGCGATCAGCAGCTCATAGCCCATCGCCTCTTCGAGCGGATTGAGGTCCGAACGCTGGACGTTTTCGACGATCGCGATCTCGAGCGCCGTACGGTCATCCACATCCCGGATGATGACGGGAATTTCGATCAGGCCCGCGAGCTGCGCCGCACGCCAGCGCCGCTCACCCGCGATGATCTCGTAGCGGTTGTCGGCCGTGGTGCGCACGACGACCGGCTGAACGATACCGTGCTGGCGGATCGACGACGCCAGATCCTGCAATTCCGACTCATCGAAATAACGGCGCGGGTTGCGCGGGTTACGGCCGACGAACTCGATGGGCACGAGCCGATCCGGGTTGACCGACGGGCGCGCGCCGATATCGGCAGCCGGAAGCTGGTCCATTTCACCGATCAGGGCTGCGAGGCCGCGACCCAGACGCCGCTTGGAGTTGTCATCGTTCATCGGTTCTACTCACGGATACTGAAATCAGGCAGCCTTTCGCTGCCTTTCACGCTGAATCACTTCGGAAGCGAGCTGAAGATAGGCTTGGCTCCCGGCGCATTTGAGGTCGTAGAGAATGGCCGGCTTGCCATAGGACGGCGCTTCGGAGACGCGCACATTGCGCGGAATGAGCGTATGATACACCTTTTCGCCGAGATGCGTGCGCACATCATTGACGACCTGCTGCGCCAGATTGTTGCGCGAGTCGAACATGGTCAGCACGATGCCCTGGATATCAAGCCGCGGATTGACGGTCTGGCGCACCTGATCGACGGTCTCCAGCAGCTGGCTCAGCCCTTCAAGGGCAAAGAATTCGCATTGCAGCGGCACGAGCACGGAATGCGCCGCCGCCAGCGCATTCATCGTCAGAAGATTGAACGACGGCGGACAATCGACGAGCACGTAAGAGTAAGACAACGCCTCTTGCGAGGCCAGTGCCCGTTTCAGCCGGAAAACGCGGTCGTTCTGCTGGGCAATCTCCATCTCGACGCCGAGCAGGTCCATCGTCGAGGGAATGATCGAGAGGTTCGGGACTACAGTCGCCAACACTGTCTCGGCCACACCGTGACTGCCGACCATCAGGTCGTAGGAAGAGAGTGCGCGGCTGCGGCGATCGATTCCCAGACCGGTGCTGGCATTCCCCTGCGGGTCGAGATCGACGATCAGCACCCGTTCGCCGATTGCCGCAAGGGCCGTTGCGAGATTGATGGCCGTCGTCGTCTTGCCGACGCCGCCCTTCTGGTTCGCAATGGTGATGATCCGGTTTTTTTCACCTATCATGGACGCCGCCAATAATCCCTAGGAATTTCGAGAGAGCTTGGACAGTTCGAGCACGACGGAATCCGGCTCGACGACACTGGCATGTTTTACCAGATCGAATCTCCAGCGACCAAGCGCTTTATCGACCTCGCGTCGGTAATCCCGGCCTTTGTGGAGGAAAAAGCGCAAATCCGGGTTACGCTCTGCCCATGGGAGGCCGAATTCCATCAGAAGATCGAGGTCGGCTAGGGCACGGGCGGAAATCGCATCGCATTCCGCAATGACTGACGGAGCCTCTTCGATACGAATCGCATGTACAGAAGCTCGCGCTCCCGTCTCAAGAATCGCCGTGCGCAGGAAAGCGGCCTTCTTGTTGTTGCTTTCCACGAGATGGACCCAGCCGGCACCCGTATCGGAGAGCAAAATGCCTGTCACAATACCGGGAAATCCGCCGCCGCTGCCCAGGTCCACCCAGGTTTTCGGGCCGGGGTTGAGCGCATAAATCTGCGCGCTATCAGCAACGTGACGGCGCCAGACTTCCGCCAGGGTGGAAGGAGCCACCAGATTGATCGCCTTGGCCCACTTTTGGAACAGGGCAACGAATGTGTTCAACCGGTCGACCGTTTCACGTGAAACATTCAGACCGTTCAATTCGCGCGGCAGACTCGTCATGCGTGAGTAACCTGTGCCTGATCTTCGCCCGGCAAGCGCTTAAGATGCACCAACAGCAGTGTCAACGCCGCCGGAGTCATGCCATCGACCCGTGCCGCCTGAGCCAGATTGGCCGGTCGCGCGACCGAAAGCTTTTGACGCAGTTCGATCGACAATCCGGGAAGTGCGCCGAAGTCGAAATCGTTTGGAATCTTCCGCTCTTCTTCCCGGCGTGTTTCGACGATGTCGTTCTGCTGTCGGTTCAAATAGACCGCATAGGCCGCTTCAATTTCCACCGCTTCCCGCACCTTCGGAGCATAGCTGCCGAGCGCCTCCGGCCAGACCGAGACCAGCCGGGCATAATCGATATCCGGATAGGCGAGCAAGTCATATCCGCTTCGGCGAACGCCATCCTGATTGAGCTTCAATCCATGGGCGGCCGCCTCGTTGGGAGAAAGCCTGAGATTTTGCAGTGTTTCGCGCGCCGATGCCATGTCATCGGACCAGTCCGAAAACTTGTTGCGGCGATCCTTACCCACGAGGCCGAGTTCCATGCCGAGAGGCGTCAGGCGCGCGTCTGCATTGTCGGCGCGAAGGGATAGACGGTATTCGGCGCGGGAGGTGAACATGCGGTAGGGCTCGGTCACGCCGCGCGACGTGAGGTCGTCGAGCATCACACCGATATAGCTTTCCGTCCGGCTGAAAATATAACCATCACGCCCACCGGCACGCCGTGCGGCATTCATACCGGCAACGAGGCCCTGCGCCGCAGCTTCCTCGTAGCCCGTGGTCCCATTGATCTGTCCGGCAAGAAAAAGTCCCGGCAGGCTTTTCACTTCCAGAGTGGCGGAGAGCTCCCGGGGATCGATATGATCATATTCGATCGCGTAACCTGGCTGAAGGATCGTAACCTTCTCAAGCCCCGGAATGGTCCGGATGAATGCGTCCTGGACATCCGCTGGCAAGGAGGTCGAAATGCCGTTCGGATAGACGGTGGGATCATCAAGGCCTTCCGGCTCGAGAAAAATCTGATGACCATCGCGCTCGCCAAACTTGACGATCTTGTCTTCGATCGAGGGACAGTAGCGCGGGCCGACACCCTCGATCTGGCCGGAATACATCGCTGACTTGCCGATATTCTCTTCGATGATCCGATGCGTCTCCGGCGTCGTGCGGGTTACCCCGCATTCGATCTGCGGCGTTTTGATCCGATCCGTCATGAAGGAAAAAGGAACCGGTTCGTCGTCGGCGCCCTGACGCCCGACGGCGTTCCAATCGATCGTCCGCCCATCGAGACGGGCGGGCGTGCCGGTCTTGAGGCGACCAAGACGCAAGCCCAGGCGCTCGAATGTGGCGGAAAGTCCGACAGACGGTTCTTCACCAACACGGCCCGCGGGAATCTTTTCGTTTCCGATATGAATGAGGCCACGCAGGAACGTGCCCGTGGTGACAACAACTGCATCGCAAGCCAGATGGCGGCCATCCTTCAATTGGATTCCAGCGGTCTTTCCGTTCCGGATATCGAGGTCGAAGGCATCGCCTTCCACGACGTCAAGATTGGCGATGTCACCGATCTCCTGCTGCATCGCTTCTCGATAAAGCTTCCGGTCCGCCTGCGTCCGGGGACCACGGACGGCCGGACCCTTGCGTCGATTCAACAGGCGAAACTGGATACCCGCGCGGTCCGCGACCCGACCCATAAGGCCATCGAGGGCATCCACTTCACGAACCAGGTGACCCTTTCCAAGGCCACCAATCGCGGGATTGCAGGACATGACGCCGATCGTCGCGGCTTTGTGGGTTACAAGAGCGGTTTTCGCGCCCAGACGCGCAGAGGCTGCGGCTGCTTCAGCGCCAGCATGCCCGCCACCGATAACAACAACGTCATAATGTTCTCTGGTCATTCCTGTTCACCTACCTGTTTCACGTGAAACGCCCCGTAAGACTCGTGCACGTTGTGCTGTTCCACGTGAATCATTTGCCGACGCAAAATTCCGAAAAAATAACGTCGAGAAGATTTTCAACATCAACCCTGCCTGTCACCCGTCCCAGGGCCTGTCCGGCAAGACGAAGGTGCTCGGCTTGAATATCCAAGCCCGCTATTTCCGTAGCCAAAGCGCGCTCGATATGATCGCGCGCTTCTTGCAGATTGGAAAAATGCCGTTCACGGGTCGGCAAGGACAGCGCAGTGCCGGATTCCAAATCCGGTAAGAATGCGCGAACGGCATCCAACAGGTCCGGCATACCCTGTCCCGATTTCACCGAGATCATAACATCGACGCTAGCCTGCGGCCAAGGGGCCGCCTGAACATCTGCCTTTGTCAGAACACGAATGGTGGGCCCGGAATGGGATCCCGCAAGGGTCTGCCAATCGATATCTGCCTCGCTTGAAAGGAGCAGGACGAGATGGGCATTTTTGATCGACTGCTGTGTTCGCCGGATTCCTTCGCGCTCTACCACGTCATCGGTTTCGCGCAAACCCGCGGTATCGTGCAGGCGAACAGCGTAGCCGCCGAGGTCCAGATCGACATGCAGGATATCGCGGGTCGTTCCGGGGATATCGGTGACGATCGCAATATCTCTCTGCGCTAAATAGTTGAGAAGACTTGATTTTCCGGCGTTCGGCGGGCCGGCGATCACCACATTCAGACCATCGCGCACAATCTCGCCCGCTCGGCTGCCCGAAAGATGGTTAAGAATATCCTGCTGCAGCTGCCGCATGTCCTGCCAGATCGTCGATGCGATCGAACCAGGGACATCCTCCTCATCCGCGAAATCGAGCTCCGCTTCGATCATCGCGCGCGCATGCGTCAAACGTTTCGCCCACGAATCGTAGAGGCCCGAGAGATGCCCGGAAGCGTGTTCGGCAGCGAGCCGGCGCTGCATCTCCGTCTCGGCGGCGATCAGATCTGCCAGCCCCTCAACGGCCACGAGGTCCATTTTTCCATTCTGGAACGCGCGACGAGAGAATTCACCGGCTTCGGCGGCGCGAAGACCAGGCAAGTCCGACAGCGTGGCTAGAACCGCTTTGACGGTGGCACGACCACCATGGATCTGGAGTTCAGCGGTATCTTCGCCTGTAAAGGATGCGGGGCCGGGGAAGAACAGCACCAAGCCCTCATCCAGACGCAAACCGTTTCGATCACGAATCGGTAGGAGGGAAGCGTGCCTGGGGGACGAGACCCGGCCGCAGATGGCTTCAACGGCAGATCGGCAGTGCGGGCCGCTCAGCCGTATGATCGCCACGCCCGAAGGCAGGCTCCCGCTCGACAGGGCAAAGATCGTATCCTGGCTCACAGCATCATCCGGTCAAAATTACGGGCCCGAATCAATCGGATCATTTCGGGAAAGAATCGATATTTCCGTTTAAACGAAAATGGCCCCACCTTGCGGCGGGACCATGAAATTCCGGAAGGATCGAGACCAATCAGGTGTTCATCGAATCGAAGAAGTCACCATTCGTCTTGGTCTGCTTCAGCTTATCGATAAGGAATTCGATCGCATCGGTCGTGCCCATCGGCGCGAGGATACGGCGCAGGACGAAGATCTTCTGGAGATCCTGGCGCGGAACCAGCAGGTCTTCCTTGCGGGTACCGGACTTGAGGATGTCCATGGCCGGGAAGATGCGCTTGTCGGCGACCTTACGGTCGAGGACGATTTCGGAATTGCCGGTGCCCTTGAATTCTTCGAAGATGACTTCATCCATGCGGCTGCCGGTATCGATGAGCGCCGTCGCGATGATCGTCAGCGAGCCGCCTTCCTCGATGTTGCGGGCGGCACCGAAGAAGCGCTTCGGACGCTGCAAGGCATTGGCGTCGACACCACCGGTCAGGACCTTGCCGGAGGACGGCACGACCGTGTTGTAGGCGCGGCCGAGGCGCGTGATCGAATCGAGCAGGATGACGACGTCGCGACCATGCTCGACGAGACGCTTGGCCTTTTCGATGACCATTTCGGCAACCTGAACGTGGCGCGTCGCCGGCTCGTCGAAGGTCGAGGAAACGACTTCGCCCTTCACTGAGCGCTGCATGTCCGTCACTTCCTCAGGACGTTCGTCGATGAGGAGGACGATCAGATAACATTCCGGATGGTTTGCGGTGATCGAATGGGCGATGTTCTGCAGGAGAACGGTCTTACCCGTGCGCGGCGGAGCGACGATCAGGCCACGCTGGCCCTTGCCGAGCGGCGCGACGAGATCGATGACGCGCGGCGAGAGATCCTTCGAGGTCGGGATCTCCAGCTCCATCTTGAAGCGCTCGTTCGGATAGAGCGGCGTCAGGTTGTCGAAGTGGACCTTGTGGCGGATCTTTTCCGGGTCGTCGAAATTGATCGTGTTGACCTTGAGAAGGGCGAAATAGCGTTCGCCTTCCTTGGGACCGCGGATCGGGCCTTCGACCGTATCGCCGGTCTTCAGCGAGAAGCGGCGGATCTGGGAAGGCGAGATGTAGATATCGTCGGGACCGGGCAGGTAGTTCGCATTGGCCGAACGCAGGAAGCCGAAACCGTCCTGCAGCACTTCCACCACGCCCTCACCGATGATTTCGACATCCTGCGAGGCCAGCATCTTGAGGATGGCAAACATCAGTTCCTGTTTGCGCATCGTGCTCGCGTTTTCGACCTCAAGTGATTCGGCAAAAGCCAGGAGGTCGGTCGGAGTCTTGTTCTTGAGGTCTTGTAGCTTCATTTCGGCCATGAATGGTCCATGCTGCGGGATATCGGGATGGGAAAAGGCGTGCGGGTCAAGGACGAACTGCGGGGGAAACGGTGCAGTCCACTGAACGAATACACATGCCATGAAGATGAGATGCGCGGAAAATAGCGGTTCCGGTGCGCCGTCGCAAGGGGCCTCGTGCATTTCGTCCGTTTTGTCGCGGCGCGGTCCGCGCATTGCGGCCGAAGCAGGCTCGCTTCGGCCGCGAAGAATGGCGTCAGAACGGTTTGACGACGGCCATGATGACGATCAGCACCATCAGCAGCGCCGGCGCCTCATTCCAGATGCGCCATTGGCGGCCGGTTTTTTCATTTCGGTCTTCGGCAAAGGCTTTTACGGCGCGGCCGAAATAGTGGTGAACGCCCGTCAGCAGCACGACAAAAGCGAGCTTGGCATGCAGCCAGCCGCCCTGGAAACCATAGACGGTATAGGCGAGATAGAGCCCGAGCAGCCAGGCAAGCCCCATGGCGGGCTGCATGATGGTGCGGTAGAGCCGCCCCTCCATGATCTTGAAGGTTTCCGACTGGGCGGAGCCTTTGGGTGCGTCGGTATGATAGACGAAAAGACGCGGCAGGTAGAGCAGGCCGGCCATCCAAGAAATCACGGCCAGGATGTGCAGCGCCTTGATCCAGAGATAGAGGTTTTCGGGCGGATAGAGGATCAGCAGAAGCGTGAGCAGGGCAAAAACCGCGAGCGCGACGGCCGCGCGCAACCGCGCCCGGCGTCCGGCATTTTCGCCTGTCTGTTTCTCACTCATCGCTGGTCTCCCCGCACCCGCGCCACCAGGCGCGTGACATGCTCGGGGTCGGCCTGCGGCGTGATGCCGTGACCGAGATTGAAGATCAGCGGACCGTTTCCAAGCGCTTGCAGGATGGCGTCGATACCTTCATCCAGCGCAGCACCGCCGGCCACGACGCGCATCGGATCGAGATTGCCCTGCACGGGGCCGTCCTTCTGCAATTCCGCGGCAAAAGCCAGCGGCACCGACCAGTCGAGACCGATCGCATCGGCGCGTGTCGCCTGGCGATACGTCTTCAGGAACAGCCCGGCGCCCTTGGCAAAGGCGATGATCTTGGCCTGCGGCCGGCGAGCCTTCACGGAATCCACGATCTTCCGGACGGGCTTGATGGCGAATTCCGAAAATTCCTTCTCGCCGAGAACCCCCGCCCAGGAATCGAAGATCTGCACGGCATCGGCGCCGGCATCGATCTGCGCGACGAGATAATCGGCCGAGAGCTCAGCCAGCGTGTCGAGGAGATGCGCGAAGGCCTTCGGCTCCCTGTAGGCGAAGAGGCGGGCAGGCGCCTGGTCGGGCGTGCCGTGGCCGGCGATCATATAGGTCGCAACCGTCCAGGGCGCGCCACAGAAGCCGAGCAGGGTCGTTTCCTCGGGGAGGGCGCCGCGGATACGGAAGACGGCCTCCATGACCGGCTGGAGGTGTTTCAGGACGTCCTTGCCATCCAGCTTGAGGATACCCTCGGCATCGATCGGGTCGAGACGCGGTCCGTGACCCTCTTCAAAGCGCACATTCCGCTTCAGCGCATCGGGGATGACGAGAATGTCGGAAAACAGGATTGCCGCATCGAAGCCGTAACGGCGGATCGGCTGCAGCGTCACTTCCGTCGCCAGTTCCGGCGAATAACAGAGATCGAGGAAACTCCCGGCTTCCGCCCGCGTTGCCCTGTATTCCGGCAGGTAGCGTCCTGCCTGGCGCATCAGCCACAGGGGAGGGGGGGAGATCGTCTTCCCGTTCAGGACATCGACGATCTTCCGGCTTTTCGCGCTCACTGTGGGCTTCTCCCAATAAAGAAATAATCTCTTAAAGAAGGTTTCTATTTCTTAGAGTCGGTGACTATCAAGGATTAAATCCTGTCCACATGAGTCCTGCTTTGTTCCATGGGCTGGGGAAAACGGCGAATGCATTTGCCGCTTTCCTCCACAAATTGCGGAAAACCGGATTCACCGAAGGAAATCAGAATGATCTGGCAAGGTCGAAAATTCCCATCTTGTGGATAGCCTGTGGAGAAGCGCGACACTTTGCCGTGTCATGAGTCTTATCCACATGCCGCGTGAATCGCTTTCCCGCAAACCGCCAATTGTGGACAACTTGCCACTTATCCCCTTGCGTCCGGACCCCTCCGGCTTTTAGCTCTCCGCTGTCCCAGTCCATCAACAGGGCGCGGAGGATATTGTGGAAAGCACGAAAAATTACTTCCATCTGCACCTGATATCGGACTCGACCGGCGAGACGCTGATCGCCGCGGGCCGGGCTGCTGCCGCGCAATTCCAGTCTTCGCAGGCGCTGGAGCATGTCTATCCGCTGATCCGCAACCGCAAGCAGCTGATGCCGGTGCTCGATGCGATCGATGGCGCGCCGGGCATCGTGCTCTACACGATCGTCGACCGCGAGCTTTCCGACATCATCGACCAGCGCTGCCGGGAGATGGGCGTTCCCTGCGTCTCGGTGCTGGAACCGGTCATCGATCTCTTCCAGTCCTATCTCGGCGCCCCGTCGCGTCGTCGGGTCGGCGCCCAGCATGTGATGAATGCGGAATATTTCGCGCGCATCGAAGCGCTGAATTTCACGATGGATCATGACGATGGGCAGCTGCCGGCCGATCTCGACGAAGCCGATGTCATCCTGATCGGCATCAGCCGCACCTCGAAAACACCGACGAGCATCTATCTCGCCAACCGCGGCATCAAGACGGCCAATGTGCCGATCGTGCTTGGTGTACCCCTGCCGGAGCGGCTGTCGACGGCGACGAAGCCGCTGATCGTCGGGCTTATCGCCACGACGGATCGCATCGCCCAGGTGCGGCAGAACCGCATCCTCGGCCAGACCCAGGAATTTCGCGGTGACGACTATATCGACCGCGCGCAGATTTCCGAGGAGCTGAAATATGCCCGCGCGCTCTGCGCCCGCAACAATTGGCCGATCATCGACGTCACGCGCCGCTCCATCGAGGAAACCGCCGCCGCCATCGTTGCTCTTCGCCCGAAGAGCCGGTAACGCGGGAGGATGAATCGGGAGAAATCGATGACGCTGATCCTTGCCTCGCAAAGTCCCTTCCGGCGCATGCTGATGGAAAATGCCGGCCTCGCCTTCACGACGGAGGCGGCCCGCATCGATGAGCGCGCGGTGGAAACCGCCCTTGCCGCGCAAAATCCCTCGCCGCAAGACGTCGCCGAGACATTGGCGATCGAGAAGGCGCGCGACGTCGCGGGCCGCCATCCTGGCGCCCTGGTGATCGGCTCGGACCAGACCCTGTCGCTCGAGGGCCGCGTGTTTCACAAGCCGGCCGATATGGTCGAGGCGAAATCGCATCTTGCGTCCATGTCGGGCCGAACTCATTCCCTGAACTGCGGCATTGCGCTGGTGCGCGACGGCGAGACGCTTTGGAGCCATGTTTCCATCGCCCATCTGACGATGCGGCCGCTGTCGGATGCCTTCATCGATCGTCATCTGGCCCGTATCGGCGACCGGATCCTGGCGAGCGTCGGCGCGTATCAGCTGGAGGGCGAGGGCGTGCAGCTGTTCGAGCGGATCGACGGCGATTATTTTACCATTCTCGGCCTGCCGCTGCTTCCGCTGCTGGCTAAGCTTCGCGATCTCGGTGCCATCGATGCATGATTCACGTGAAACATTGTTAAGAAATGCCTTCGTCACCGGCTGGCCCGTCAAACATTCCCGCTCGCCGCTGATCCATGGCCATTGGCTGAAGGTGCTGGGTCTTCAGGGATGCTACACCCGGCAGGAGGTGGCACCGGAAGATTTCGCCGGCTTCCTATCGCGGCTGAAAAGCGGTGAATCCGGCTTTGTCGGCGGCAATGTCACCATCCCGCACAAGGAGACGGCGTTCAACCTCGCCGACCGGCCGGATGCGCTGAGCGAGGAACTCGGGGCTGCCAACACGCTCTGGCTGGAGGACAGTGCGCTACACGCCACCAACACGGATGGCTACGGTTTCCTCGCCAATCTCGATGCGACGGCGCCGGGTTGGGATAAGACCGATCGGGCCGTGATCCTCGGCGCGGGCGGGGCGAGCCGGGCGATTATCCAGGCGGTGCGGGACCGGGGCATCAGTGAAATCCATGTGGTCAACCGCACCGTGGCACGGGCGCAGGCGCTTGCCGACCGCTTCGGTATGAAAGTGCATGCCCATGCCATGGGCGCCTTGCCGGAGGTGATTAAGGGGGCGGGACTGTTCGTCAACACGACCTCGCTCGGCATGGACGGCGAGGACGCGCCTGAATTCGATTTCTCACCGCTGGCAAGCGGCGCCGTCGTGACCGACATCGTCTATGTGCCGCTGATCACGCCGATCCTGCGCCAGGCGATCGATCAGGGTTTCGCCGTGGTCGACGGTCTCGGCATGCTGCTGCATCAGGCGGCACCCGGCTTTGAAAAATGGTTCGGCGTGCGTCCCACCGTGGATGATACGCTGCGCCGGCTGGTCCTTGCGGATATGGAGAAACATGGATGATCGTGCTCGGTCTCACCGGATCGATTGGAACCGGCAAGTCGACGACCGCGGTAATGTTCCGCGATCTCGGCGTGCCGGTGCATGATGCCGATGCGACGGTGCACGATCTCTATCGCAACGAGGCCGTGGCCCCGGTCGTCGCCCTTTTTCCAGAGGCGCTCAAGGACGGCGTGATCGACCGGAAGGTTCTCTCGGCCACGCTCGCGCAGGCGCCGGAGCGGTTTCGGGCGCTGGAAGCGGTCATCCACCCGTTGGTACGGGCGCGCGAAACGGCTTTTTTGGAAATGGAACGGCAGAAGGGTTCGGCCCTCGTGGTGCTCGATATACCCCTGCTTTATGAAACGGGCGGCGAAAAGCGGGTCGACAAGGTCGTGGTCGTCACCTGCGATGCGCAAACGCAGCGCCGCCGCGTGCTCGCCCGGCCCGACATGACCGAGGAGAAATTCGCCCTCATCCTCTCCCGCCAGATGCCCGATGCTGAAAAGCGCAAGCGTGCCGATTTCATCGTCTATACGGACGCGGGACTTGAAGCGGCGCGCAAACAGGTGGAAGAGGTGATCGAAACCTTGAAGGAAGAGCGGGACTGATGCGCGAGATCATCTTCGATACGGAAACCACCGGCCTCGACAACAAGCTCGACCGCGTCATCGAAATCGGCGGCGTCGAGCTGGAGAACCATTTCCCGACCGGCCGCACCCTGCATCTCTATATCAATCCGGGTGACCGCAAGGTCCATCCCGATGCGCTTGCCGTGCACGGCATCACGGACGAATCGCTGAAGGACAAGCCGTCCTTTGCCGAGGTGGTCGAAAAGATCCTCGAGTTTTTCGGCGAGGGCCGCTGGGTGGCGCATAATGCCAACTTCGACATGGGCTTCATCAATGCCGAACTCGAGCGGCTCGGCCGGCCGCCGATCCTTCAGGAGAAGGTGACGGACACGCTGGCGCTCGCCCGCCGCAAACATCCGATGGGGCCGAACTCGCTCGATGCGCTTTGCCGGCGCTACGGCATCGACAATTCGCACCGCAAGTATCATGGCGCATTGCTCGACTCTGAGCTGCTCGCCGAAGTCTATATCGAGATGATCGGCGGCCGGCAGGCAGCCCTCGGTCTCGGTGCGGCGGAAAACGGCCGCAAGACGCTGGTCGATAACGAGGATGAGGTCATCCAGCCGCTCGGCATCCGCCCGCGCCCTCTGGCGCCGCGGGTCACGGAAGCCGAAGAGATCGCGCACAGGGCCATGGTGGACAAAATGGGCGGCAAGGCGATCTGGGCGAAATACGGCGCCTGAATCCGGCTCACTATCTCTGGTGCAAAGAAAACGCCCGGTCACCAAGTGGCCGAGCGTCTTTGTCTGGAAACGGAAGATTTGGCTTAGTTAGCCTGAACCTTGGCCTTGACCTGTTCTTCCGCCATGCGCTGGGAGAACATCTGGGCGAAATCGATCGGGTCGATCATCAGCGGCGGGAAGCCGCCGTTGCGGGTCGCGTCGGAAATGATCTGGCGGGCGAAGGGGAAGAGCAGACGCGGGCACTCGATGAAGAGAACCGGCAGCATGTGCTCCTGCGGGAAGCCCGTGACGCGGAAGACGCCGCCATAGGCGAGCTCGGCGTTGAACAGGACCTTGTCGCCATCCTTGGCCTCGGCGTTCAGCGAGAGAATGACGTCGAAGTCGGTCTCGGAGAGCGGATTGGCGTTGACATTGACGCTGATATTGATGGCCGGAGCCTTGTCGCGCGCCTGCAGCGACCGCGGAGCACCCGGGTTTTCGAAGGAGAAGTCCTTCACATACTGCGCCAGGATGTTGAGCGACGGGCTTGCGCCGTTGGTCTCGGTTGCTGCTTCGGTCATGGAAAGTATCCTTGGAGACTCTGGAAAGTCAGGCCATCTAGCATTTCAGCCCGGGCCTTACAACCCGGGGCTTAGGGCCGGTCGCCGCGATGAAAATCGTTTTCGTCGAGATCGATGGTGCGCTGGGGCTCGGTCTGCGGCTGTTCGCGGCCGGGACGCATGCCGCCGACATTGACGACAACGACGTTGCGCATCAGCCGGTTCCAGAGAAAGGTCCGGACCGGCGGCAGGAACAGCGCAAGGCCGACGATGTCGCTGATGAAGCCGGGGATCAGGAGCAGGATGCCGGCAATCAGGATCATGGCCGCGTCGAGCAGTTCCTTGCCCGGCGCATGACCGTCCTGGCCGGATCGCCTCAGCCGCGTCAGCACGCCGAAACCCTGGATGCGCATCAGCCCGATGCCGACGACGGCGGAGAGTATGACGAGCGAGAGTGTCGGCAGGAGGCCGATACGCCGTCCGACGAGAATGAAACAGGCAATCTCCGCCAAGGGCAGGAGAAGAAAGAAGAGGGGAAGAAGCGTTCTCAACATGCCGTTCCAATCTCGCACAGATTTGCGGCGTCCGATACTGCCGGCGCGCCATCCGCGCGTCTTCGCCGCATTCACGTCATCGCCATTTGAATGATCGGGTTTTGCGGACTATATGGAAAAGGAACAAAAAACAGAAACCGCAGCGGATCGATAATGGGCTCATTCGACTTTGTAACGATTTTCTTCCTCGTGGCTGCGGTGGTCATCTTCCTGCAATTGCGCAGCGTGCTTGGCCGCCGCACCGGCAGCGAGCGTCCGCCCTTCGATCCCTATTCGAAGCGCGAGACCGCCGCCGAAGCTGATTCGGCCGACCGCGGCAAGGTGGTGACGCTGCCCAAGCGTGACGGCGACGAGAATGAAAATCCCTACGCCGCCATCGATGCGTTCACACCGGCCGGCACGCCGCTCAACGAGCAGCTGCGCACCCTGGTCAAGACCGATCCCTCCTTCGATCCGAAGGAATTCGTCAACGGCGCGCGCATGGCTTATGAGATGATCGTCGTCGCCTTCGCTGATGGCGACCGCAAGACGCTGAAGAACCTTCTGTCGCGCGAAGTCTACGAAGGCTTTGACGCCGCGATCTCCGAGCGCGAGAGCAAGGGCGAAGTCGTCCGCTCCACCTTCGTCGGCATCGAAAAGGCCGATCTCATCGGCGCAGAGGTGAAGGACAGCGAGGCCAATGTGACGATACGCATCGTCAGCCAGCTGATCTCCGCCACCTATGACAAGGCCGGCGCACTGATCGATGGCGATGCCGAAACGGTGGCCGAGGTCAACGACGTCTGGACCTTCGCCCGCGATATCCGCTCGCGCGATCCGAACTGGAAGCTGATCGCCACCGAATCGGAAGGTTGAGCGAGGCGCGCCCATGGACTATCGTCTGGTTCCGGCCCGGTTTTCGGCGCTTCCCGGCTGGGACGAGGACGATCCGTCGCCGCTGATGGCGGGCATGTCCCGCTGTCGCGATCACATCCGCAACGTCAAAGCCTATAAGACGGGCTCGCTCGGCATCACCGCCGGCGAGCTTTTGACGTTGCTGGATTCGGCGGAGGCCGAGAAGCCCGAGGGGGCAGCTGCCGTGCGCGCCTTCTTCGAGGCGCAGTGCGTGCCGTTCCGGATCGAAAAGGCCGATGGTTCCGCCGGCTTCGTCACGGCTTTCTATGAGCCGGAAGTGGCGGTGAAGGCCGAGCCGGATGCCGATTACCGCTATCCCTTCTACCGCCGGCCCGACGATCTCGTCGATATCGATGACGCCAACCGGCCGGACGGCTATCCGCAGGGCTACGCCTTCGGCTTGCTGAAGGACGGCGACATCGTCGAGCACCCCGATCGCGGCGAGATCGAGCGCGGCTATCTCGACGGCCGCGGCCTCGAAATTGCCTATGCCCGCTCGAAGGTCGATGTGTTCTTCGCCCATGTGCAGGGCGCGGCGCGGCTCGTCTATCCCGATGGATCGGTGACGCGCATCACCTATGCCGCCAAGACCGGCCATCCCTTCTCGCCCATCGGCAAGCTCTTGATCGATCGCGGCGAGATCGACGCCGCCACCGTCTCCATGGCCTCGATCCGCGACTGGCTGGCGCGGCACGAGGATCAGGTGGATGCGGTGCTCTGGCACAATCGCTCCTTCATCTTCTTCAAGGAGGCGGCGGTCGAAGGCTTGGCGCTAGGGCCGATCGCGGCTGCCAAGGTGCCGCTGATCGCCGGCCGCTCGCTTGCCGTCGATCGCACGATCCACACCTTCGGCATGCCCTTCTTCATTTCGAGCGACAGCCTGACCCATATGGACGGCGGCAAGCCCTTCCGCCGGCTGATGCTGGCGCTCGATACGGGCACGGCCATCGTCGGTCCGGCGCGCGGCGATATCTTTACCGGATCGGGGGATGCGGCCGGCGCGCTGGCGGGCCATGTCCGCAATGCCGCGACCTTCCATATCCTCATCCCGAAGGCGGCAGCGGAGCGCTACCTCCATGCCCAAGGATAAGGCGCTCACCAGCGAGGACCGTATCCTCTGGGGCAAGGTGGCGCGCTCGACGCGTGCCATGCCGGGCAAGCTCGATGCCTTGACGGAGTTCGAAGCCGTTTTCTCCGAGAAGGTCCCGGAGGAAAAAGCGCCCGTGCCGAAGAAAATCAAGGTCGAGCAGCCAGCTGCCGAAGGCATCGCGCTCACCATCGGCCGCGGCAAGGACACCAAGCACCATCCGCTGGAACGTCCCGTCAAGCGCAAGATCGCCAAGGGCCACTTGGCGCTCGAAGCGCGCATCGACCTGCACGGCATGATCCAGAGCGAGGCGCATGGCTTCCTGCTCGGTTTCCTCATCAAGGCGCATGAGCGCGGCCTGCGCCATGTGCTCGTCATTACCGGCAAGGGCACATCGCTCGGCAGCGACGGCGCCTTGAAGCGCGCGGTGCCGCTGTGGTTCTCGCTGCCGGAATTCCGCCCGCTAATCTCCTCCTACGAGCCCGCCGCCCGTAACCATGGCGGTGAGGGCGCGCTCTATGTCCGCCTCGCCCGCCTGCCGGTGGAAAAGCGATGACGACGCCTTTCGGCAAGGCCGTGCGCCATCTTCGCGATCGCAAGGGTGTTTCGCAGAAGGAGATGGCGGCGGCGCTTGGCGTCAGCCCGGCCTATCTCTCGGCGCTGGAGCATGGCAAGCGCGGCATGCCGAGCTTCGATTTCCTGCAGCGCGTCGCCGGCTATTTCAACGTCATCTGGGACGAGGCGGAAGAACTGTTCCGCATCGCGCAGATTTCCGACCCGCGCGTGGTGGTCGACACGTCGGGCCTGCCGCCGGAATACACGGCCTTTGCCAACCGTGTTGCGGCCGAAATCGCCAACCTGCCGCCCGAGACCGTGCGCCGCCTTGCGGGCATTCTCGAAAAAGCGTGCAATAACCGGGTAAAACCCTGACGATCCCCTGATTTCTGCCGCCTTTATGGCGCTCGGATTTGGAACTTGGAGCCGGAATCCCTATATTCCAAGACATGGAAAGCGGTGATTCGCCGCGTCCCGCTGTCTGCGAAACTTCTGGCCGCGAAACTTCTGGAAAGACGTTTATATGACTGACACACCCGAGACCGAAAACGGCCCGGCCGAGTATGGCGCAGATTCGATCAAAGTCCTCAAGGGCCTCGATGCCGTGCGCAAGCGCCCAGGCATGTATATCGGCGATACCGATGACGGCTCGGGTCTGCATCACATGGTCTACGAGGTCGTCGACAACGCGATCGACGAGGCGCTGGCCGGCCATGCCGATATCGTGACGGTCACGCTCAATGCGGACGGTTCGGTTACCGTGACGGACAACGGCCGCGGCATCCCGACCGACATCCACAAGGAAGAGGGTGTTTCCGCCGCCGAGGTCATCATGACCCAGCTGCATGCCGGCGGTAAGTTCGACCAGAATTCCTACAAGGTCTCCGGCGGCCTGCACGGCGTGGGCGTCTCGGTGGTCAACGCGCTCTCGGTCAAGCTGAAGCTGAAGATCCGCCGCGCCGGCAAGATCCACGAGATGAGCTTCACGCACGGCGTTGCCGATGGTCCGCTGGTGGTGACAGGCGAGTGCGGCAGCGAGACCGGCACGGAAGTCACCTTCCTGCCCTCGACCGACACCTTCTCCAACATCGAATTCGTCTATTCGACGCTGGAACACCGCCTGCGCGAACTCGCCTTCCTGAATTCCGGCGTGCGCATCCTGCTGACGGACCGCCGTCATTCGGATATCAAGCAGGATGAGTTGATGTATGAGGGCGGTCTTGAAGCCTTCGTCATCTATCTCGACCGCGCCAAGAAGTCGCTGGTCTCGAAGCCCATCGCCATCCGCGGCGAAAAAGACGGCATCACCGTCGAAGTCGCGATGTGGTGGAACGACAGCTACCACGAGAACGTGCTCTGCTTCACCAACAACATCCCACAGCGCGACGGCGGCACGCATATGGCGGGCTTCCGCGGCGCGCTGACCCGCCAGGTCGTCTCCTATGCCGATACATCCGGCATCATGAAGCGCGAAAAGGTGACGCTGCAGGGCGAGGATTGCCGTGAAGGTCTTACGGCGGTGCTGTCGGTAAAGGTCCCCGATCCGAAATTCTCCTCGCAGACCAAGGACAAGCTCGTCTCCTCGGAAGTGCGCCCGGTCGTCGAAAACCTCGTCAACGAGGCGCTCTCCACCTGGTTCGAAGAGCATCCGGCCGACGCGAAAATCCTCGTCGGCAAGGTCGTCGAGGCCGCTGCTGCCCGCGAAGCCGCGCGCAAGGCCCGCGAATTGACGCGCCGCAAGGGCGCGCTCGACATCTCGTCGCTGCCCGGCAAGCTTGCCGACTGCTCGGAACGCGATCCGGCCAAGTCCGAGGTCTTCCTCGTCGAGGGCGATTCGGCAGGCGGTTCGGCCAAGCAGGGCCGTTCGCGCGAAAACCAGGCCATTCTTCCCCTGCGCGGAAAGATCCTCAACGTTGAGCGTGCCCGCTTCGACAAGATGCTGTCCAGCCAGGAAATCGGCACGCTGATCACCGCGCTCGGCACGTCGATCGGCAAGGACGAGTTCAACGCGGACAAGCTGCGCTACCACAAGATCATCATCATGACGGACGCCGACGTCGACGGCGCTCATATCCGCACCCTGCTGCTCACCTTCTTCTTCCGCCAGATGCCGGAACTGATCGAACGCGGCCATCTCTACATCGCCCAGCCGCCGCTCTATAAGGTGGCGCGCGGCAAATCGAGCCAGTACCTGAAGGATGAAAAGGCGCTGGAAGAGTACCTGATCAATGCGGGTCTCGACGATGCGACGCTGGAGCTGGGCTCCGGCGAGGTGCGTGCCGGCCAGGATATCCGCGAGCTGATCCAGGACGCGCTGCGCCTGCGCACGCTGATCGACGGCCTGCATTCGCGCTATAGCCGCTCGATCGTCGAGCAGGCGGCGATCACCGGTGCGCTGAACCTCGAGCTCAGCCACGACCGGGACGCCTTTGCCGCCAAGGCGGAGGAGGTTGCCCGCCGTCTCGACCTCATCGCCGAGGAGACGGAGCGCGGCTGGACCGGGTCCGTCGCGAGCGATGGCGGCCTGCGCTTCGAGCGCATGGTGCGCGGCGTCAAGGAATTCGCCCATATCGACATGGCGCTGATCGGCTCGGCCGATGCGCGTCATATCGATCAGCTGTCGCCGCGCTTCCAGGACGCTTACCGGGTTCCGCCGACACTGCGCCGCAAGGATGGCACAGTAGAGCTAACCGGCCCACGTGCTTTGCTGGACGCGGTGTTTGCAGCCGGCCGCAAGGGCCTGTCGATGCAGCGCTACAAGGGTCTCGGCGAGATGAATGCCGAGCAGCTCTGGGAAACGACGCTCGATCCGAACGTCCGCTCGCTGCTGCAGGTCAGAGTCAACGACGCGACCGACGCCGACGGCCTCTTCGCGCGCCTGATGGGCGACGAGGTGGAGCCGCGCCGCGACTTCATCCAGGAAAACGCGCTGAGCGTCGCCAACCTCGATATCTGATCGATAATAGAAAGCCCGCCGTCATGCGGCGGGCTGGCCCGGCTTGCAGCGTTTGCAGGCCCGGTAGCCGGCTTCCGATGCCCTGGCGGATGTCGCATAGAACCGGACATTCTTCCGAAGCGGTGGCCGGGATGGACAGCCGAAGCGGCAATAGATGCCGCTCGATGCGACGACATAGATCCCAGCCTGCCTTGCATCGCGCGCCGTCAGCGCTGCCCAAAGGCGATCGTCATCAACTCTATCCATGGTATTGCTCCGACTGGCCGGATCAGGGGGCGTTGAAGCGTCCTTCGGAGATGAACTCCGCGACGGTCTTGCGCCCGCTCGGCACCTCGCGCTTCAGCAGGTCCTCCGGCAGGGTTTCCTTTGGCGCGATCTTGCCGATGGCGACGGCCGCTTCCACCCGAAAACCTTCGGGAATGCCCAGAACCTCTTTTGCCTTGTCCCGGTCGATGCCGCCCATGCCATGGGCATGATAGCCGGCATGGACCGCCTGCAGCGCGAGATAGCCCCAGGCGGTGCCGGTGTCGAAGGCATGCGTATAGGCCGGACGCATCTCGCCGGCGGCGTTCTTGCGGTGCGTCTGGGAGACGATAACGATGAGCACGGACGCCTTGTCGGCCCAGCGCTGGTTGCCTTCGTCGAGCGTGTCGTAGATCGTCTGGAACGCCTCGGTGCCGCGATGGCCGTAGACGAAATACCAGGGCTGGCCATTGGCGGCGGAGGGGGCCCAGCGTGCGGCCTCGAACAGCGACAGCAGTACGTCCTGCGGCATGGCCTCGCCGGTGAAGGCGCGGGGCGACCAGCGGTCGAGGAAGATAGGGGCGATGGCGTGGTCGGCGATGCGGCCGGTGGGATGGGTCATGGAAAGCCTCGTGTCAAATCAGCGGGCCGACCTTAGACGCCGCGCCCGGTCTCGCGAAGCGTCAAAATCGCATGCCTGCCGCATTGTCGAAGGGGTGGCGAAGGCAATATAACGCTGCGAGAAGAGACGCATCGCGAAATGGGAGAACTCCGATGACCTTGAAAGACGCGAGCCTGCTGCGGCAGGCGGCCCTGGTTGGCACCCGCTGGATCGAAGCGGATGGTAGTGGCATCGCGGTGAAGAACCCGGCGACGGGCGAGCTTGTCGGCTACGTCCCGAAGCTCGGTGCGGCCGAGACGAAGGAAGCCATCGATGCGGCCGCCGCAGCCCAGAAGGGCTGGGCGGCGCGCACCGCCAAGGAACGCTCTGGCATCCTGCGCAAGTGGTTCGAGCTGATGATCGACAACAAGGACGATCTCGGCCGCATCCTGACGATGGAACAGGGCAAGCCCTTGGCCGAGGCCACCGGCGAGATCGTCTATGGTGCAAGCTTCGTCGAATGGTTCGCCGAGGAGGCCCGCCGCCTCTATGGCGATATCGTGCCCGGTCATCAGAAGGACAAGCGCATCCTGGTGATGAAGCAGCCGATCGGTGTAGTCGCGGCGATCACGCCGTGGAACTTCCCGAACGCCATGATCACCCGCAAGGCGGGCCCCGCCTTCGCCGCCGGCTGCGCCATGGTGCTGAAGCCCGCCTCGCAGACGCCGTTCTCGGCCATCGCCATTGCCGTGCTGGCCGAACGCGCCGGCCTTCCCGCCGGCCTGTTTTCGGTCATCACGGGGTCTGCCCGCGAGATCGGTGCGGAGATGACAGCGAACCCGACCGTGCGCAAGCTGACCTTCACCGGTTCGACGGAGATCGGTGCCGAGCTCTACAAGCAGTGCGCGCCGACCATCAAGAAGCTCGGCCTCGAGCTTGGCGGCAATGCACCCTTCATCGTGTTCGACGATGCCGATCTCGACGCGGCAGTCGAAGGGGCGCTGATCGCCAAGTTCCGCAACAACGGCCAGACCTGTGTGTGCGCCAACCGTCTTTATGTGCAGGAGGGTGTCTATGACGCCTTTTCCGAGAAGCTTGCAGCCGCCGTTGGCAGGCTGAAGACCGGCAACGGCTTCGACGAGGGCGTCATCCTCGGCCCGCTGATCGACACGGCCGCCCTCGAAAAGGTCGAGGAGCATGTCGCGGATGCGGTAAAGAAGGGTGGCCGCGTGGTGCAGGGCGGCAAGCGCCATGCGCTGGGCGGCACCTTCTACGAAGCGACCGTCATTGCCGACGTGACGCCGGATATGGCTGTCGCCCGCGAAGAGACGTTTGGCCCCGTCGCCCCGCTGTTCCGCTTCAAGGACGAGGACGATGTGATCGCGCAGGCCAACGACACGGAGTTCGGCCTTGCCTCCTATTTCTATGCGAAGGAACTGTCGCGGGTGTTCCGTGTGGCCGAGGCGCTGGAATACGGCATGGTCGGGGTCAACACCGGCCTGATCTCCACGGCGGAAGCACCGTTCGGCGGCGTGAAACTCTCCGGCCTTGGCCGCGAGGGCTCGCGCTACGGCATCGAGGAGTTCACCGAGATCAAATATGTCTGCCTCGGCGGTATTGCCTGAGCAACATGCAATCTGATGACCCGGCCGGCAAAAAATGCCGGCCGGTTTTGTTTGGAGAGGGAAAAATCGTGGCAGCACCCAAAAACGCCTTCAAGGCAGCCCTTCGCGAAGGCCGGTTTCAGCTTGGTCTCTGGGCAGCGCTCGGCAGCGCCTATGCGGCGGAAATCCTCTCGACCAGCGGTTATGACTGGCTGCTGATCGACGGCGAGCACGGCCCCAACGACATGCCGCTGATCAGCGCGCAGATCGGCGCGCTACGCCACACGCCGACCCATGCCATGGTGCGCCCGCCGATGGGCGAGGCTTGGATCCTCAAACAATTGCTCGACCAGGGCGCCCAGACCTTCCTGATCCCGATGGTCGAATCGGCTGCGGAGGCCGAGGCTCTGGTGCGCGCCCTGCGCTATCCGCCGCACGGCATTCGCGGTGTCGGTGCCGGCCTCGGCCGGGCCAGCGATTTCAACCGCACACCTGACTATATCACGACCGCCAATGACCAGATCTGCCTGATCGTGCAGGTGGAAAACCGCGCGGGTCTTGCGGCGGTCGATGAGATTGCGGCGGTGGAGGGCGTCGACGGCATCTTCATCGGCCCGTCGGACCTCGCCGCCGATATGGGCCATCTCGGCAATCCCGGCGCGCCGGAGGTGCTTGAAGCGGTCAAACACATCTTTGCGCGCACCAAGGCGCATGGCAAGGCGCGGGGCATCATGACCGTCTCGCTGCCGCAGGCAGACGTATATCGCGATCTCGGTGCGGATTTCCTGGCGATCGGCACCGACGTCAACTGCCTTGTCTCGGCCGTCGAGAACCTGCGCCGCAGCTTCCTCGGCGAAAAGGAAGCGGAAAAGCGCGGCGGCGGTTACTGACCGCCGGCAATCGCCAGGAGTTCGGGCTTGGGCACATCGGGTGTCCAGGCATGGAAATCGACGATGCGGCGCACAAGCTTCTCCGCATGGTGATTGGCGATGTCGCGCAGCCGGTGATCGAGAAAGGGATTGTCGAAGCGCTCCAGCGTCGCGGCGACATAGGTTTCCGCCTCTTTTCCAAGTCCCTTCGCGGCAAAGCCCGGCACGACCTCCTGCCTGTAGAGCAAGAGCAGGCGCTGCCGAACGCTGATGTCCGCCAGGATCGCCTTCACGGTTTCGTCCGCAGCCCTGCCATCCCGAAGCCAGATATCCGCCAGCACCGTATGGCCGAGATTGAGAATGTGCAGCTTCAGCTTCTCGTAGGGCGTGAGGTCGTCGACGACGAGAATGTTCGGATGCGTGCACGGCACCGTCAGGCCCGGCTGTTTCTCGATCGCCCAGAGCGCATAGGGTTCCGCCACGGCGCCGGCCGGCTCGATCGGCTCGGAGACGATACGGTCGACCAGCGTATTGCCCCAGATCACATCGCTGGACAGCCAGTTTCGGAAACCGGACTCCGGGTAACGATCGGCTTGCAGGGCGAGGATCAGGCGCTTGAGCACGTCACCGTTGCGCGCGACGAGTTCGCAGGGCAGCACCGTCAGGCCGGGCTGGCCGGCGTGGAAGCGATCGTGCAGCAGCGCCAGCAGCTTGCCTGGAAACGAGGCGGGCACGGCACCGGCAAGATCCTCGGGACCGACCTTGTAGCCGGTATCGCCCGTATTGGACATAACGACCTCGGCCTCATCGCGAAAGACCGTTTTCACCGCATCCCAGTCCGTTGCGGTCGAAAGAGTACGGGCGACGCTGGTGACGCGTTGCCGGCTATCGATATCCCGGCCGTCCTTTCGGCCCCGCACGATGACGGGATACCCGTCCGGCGCGGCAAGGGCCGCGAGCCGTCCAGCACGCTCCGGTGAACCGGTCGTCTGCACGACGGTGATGCGGCCAAGCGCCTCGCCCCGCTCCAGGGCTTCGCTGACGAAGAGGTCAGCATGGGCCTGCAAAAAGCGGCTCGTTCCGAATTGCAGGATGGGCGTTTTCATAGCCGTCTCGTCAGTTGATCGATTGCAGGAGGGTTTCGCGCGCCGATTTCAGGTGCTGGCGGCAGGCATGTTCGATCCGGGCCGGATCGCGCGAGCGCAGTGCCGATATATAGGCGAGGTGCTCTTCCAGCGCGCGGGCATTGCGCTCGCGCGCATTCGTCTTGTTCCACTGGTAGTGGTAGTGGAAGACGATGGCGATCACATCGTAGAAATCGACGACGAAGCGGTTCTTCGAGGCGCGGTGCACGAGCAGATGGAAGCGTTCGTCGAGCTCGGAAAAATCGAGATAGCGGTTCTCGATATCGGCGAGGATGGCGTGATGCACCGCCTCGATGGCGTCGAGCTCCTGCCAGGCCGGATGTTCGCCAGGCAGATGCGCGAAGGCGGCGGCCGAGCGCAGCTCGAACATTTCGCGTACTTCCGTCAGTTCCAGCGCGAAATCGCGGGTAAAACCCTTCAGCACCCAATGGCTGTTCGGCCGCTTCTCGATCAGGCCGAAGCGGCTGAAGCGGATCAGGAATTCGCGCACGCTCGTCGTGCCGATGCCGATTTCGCGGGCAAGCTCCAGTTCGTTGATCTGCATGCCGGGCTCCGCGCCGCCGGCCAGAATCCGGCGCATGAAGCTGCGCTCGATGATTTCCGACAGCGAATCCGTTTCCTCCGTCGGGAAATAATCCGCCGCCGCGGGTTTGCGCAGCACGATCTTCCGGCGCTTCTCCCAGGCGAGCAGCCCCACCTCTTCAAGCCGGGTCAGGATCGCGCGCACGGTGGTGCGGCTGATGCCGAGAGCCGCACCGAGCTCCGGCTCGGACGGCAGGCTTGCCGTCTGCTCCAGGAGCTTGAGGCAGCGATTGAAGGCGTCCTTGAAGACGGTGTTCTGTTTGGCCATGGGTGCCGCCGTTGTTGGATTCGCGTCCCTTAGTCATTGCGCGGGCAAATGGCCAGACGTGCGGCTGCCACACCGCCCTCCGCATTCCTCCCGGCTCCTCTGTCATCATATTACCCATTGACGACGATCTGTCTATTGTCGATAAAAGACAAATAGCGCGGGCAGAGACGCCGGCGGGGAGGAAACATGAGGACACGGACCATCGGGAGGACAGGCCTTGCCGTGACCGAATTCAGTTTCGGTACCGCAGCCCTTGGCGGTCTCTACCGCGCCTGCCCGCGGGACGTGGCGATGGCCACGCTGCAGGCCGCCTGGGACGAGGGCCTGCGCTATTTCGACACCGCGCCCTGGTATGGTTTCGGCCTTGCCGAGCGGGTGACAGGCGATTTCCTGCGCGACAAGCCGAAGAGCGACTATGTGCTGTCCAGCAAGGTCGGCCGCATCATGTTTCCGGTGCCGGACGACAAGGTGCCGAGCTATGGCTATGTCGATCCGCTGCCCTTCGATGTGCGCTACGACTACAGCTATGACGGCATCATGCGTTCGGTCGAACTCAGCCATGCGCGGCTCGGCCTCAACCGCATCGACATGCTCTATGTGCACGATATCGGTGTCTATACGCACGGTGCCGAGCGCAACGCCTTTCACGTGCGCCAGTTTTTCGACTCCGGCCTGAAAGCCTTGCAGGAGCTGAAATCGTCAGGCGCCGTCAAGGCGTTCGGTCTCGGGGTCAACGAGATACCCGTCTGCCTCGACGTGCTGCGCGAGACCGATCTCGACTGCATCCTGCTTGCCGGCCGCTATACGCTTCTGGACCGCTCGGCCGTGGCGGAGCTGCTGCCGCTTTGCGCGGCGAAAGGCACGTCGCTGGTGGTTGGCGGCGTGTTCAATTCCGGTATTCTTGCGACCGGTCCGGTCGAGGGCGCGCATTTCGACTATATGCCGGCCACAGCCGATATTGCGGGCAAGGTCGGTGCGATGATGGAGATTGCGAAAAGCCACGGCGTGCCGCTGGCCGCACCGGCGCTGCAGTTTCCGCTGGAGCATCCCGCCGTCGCTTCGGTGCTGATCGGTACGGCAAAGCCGGAGAGCCTGCATCGCAACATGGCGCTCGCGCGCCTGGATTTGAGCAAGGATATTTACCCGGCTTTCGAGCCGCATACACTGGTGGCGCCCGAATTGGGCCAAGACGCTATCAGGCAATAGATTTCGATCGGAAAGGATCGCAAGACCATGTTGAAAGGCATTCATCCGCTGCTCGGGCCCGAACTTCTGCACGCGATCAGAACCATGGGTCATGGCGACGATATCGTCATTGCCGATGCCAATTTCCCGTCGAGTTTTTTGGGCCCAAAGGTCATCCGCGCGGATGGTGTCGATGCCGTGGCGATCACCGAGGCCATCCTGGCCCATATGCCGCTCGATACGTTCGTGCCAGAGGCGGCCTGGCGCATGGAGGTCGTCGGCGATCCCGCGGCGGTGCCGGAGGTCTGTGCGACGTTTCAGGATCTGGTAAACCGGCTGGCGGGGGATTTCACCGTTCATTCGGTCGAGCGCTTCGCCTTCTACGAGATGGCGAAGAAGGCGGCCTATATCGTCGCCACGACGGAATTCCGCCTCTATGGCAATATCATTCTGAAGAAGGGTGTTCTGCACCCGCATGAGGTCTACCGGGTTTCGTAAACCCGGCGGCCACCGTTTGGGAGGACGGCGGCGATGGACTGGAAAGCTAGGAATTGCAGAGTTTTTCGTGAATTTCACCCGCTTGCCAGAAAACCGGCTCGGGTGTAGCGTGCCGCAATAAATGTTTTTTATCGATAAAAGATCGAGTTGTTCGCTTCCTGCAACACGATCCCTCAAGGAGGACAGGAAGCATCTGAGAGGAGAAACCTGATGAGCATTGTAAGATCGCTTCTGTCCCGCCGCGCCTTTACGGCATTGGCGGGTGCCGCAGTCCTCGCCACCATGACGCCGGTCGCGTCCTTCGCGCAGGATGTCACCATTCCGATCATCGTCAAGGACACGACGTCCTTCTACTGGCAGATCGTGCTCGCTGGCGCCCGCCAGGCCGGCAAGGATCTCGGCGTTACCGTGCCGGAACTCGGCGCGCAGTCGGAATCCGACATCAACGGCCAGATCAGCATTCTGGAAAACGCCGTGGCTGGCGGTCCTGCCGCCGTCGTCATCTCGCCGACGGAATTCAAGGCGCTGGGCAAGCCGGTGGATGAAGCCGCGAAGTCCGTTCCGATCATCGGCATCGATTCCTCGGCGGATTCCAAGGCCTTCACGTCGTTCCTGACGACGGACAACGTGCAGGGCGGCCGCATCGCCGCTGACGGCCTTGCCGCCGCCATCAAGGCTGCGACCGGCAAGGAAGAGGGTGAGATCGCCATCATCACCAGCCTGCCGGGCGTCGGTTCGCTCGATCAGCGCCGCGAAGGCTTCCTCGACCAGGTCAAGACCAAGTATCCAGGCCTGAAGGTCGTGGCCGACAAATATGCCGACGGGCAGGCCACCACCGGCCTGAACATGATGACCGATCTCATCACCGCCAACCCCAACCTCGTCGGCGTCTTCGCCTCCAACCTCATCATGGCGCAGGGCGTCGGCCAGGCGATCGCGGAAAACAAGCTCGGCGACAAGATCAAGGTCATCGGCTTCGACTCGGATGAGAAGACCGTCGGCTTCCTCAAGGAAGGCGTGCTGGCCGGCCTCGTCGTGCAGGATCCCTATCGCATGGGCTATGACGGCGTGAAGACGGCGCTTGCCGTCTCCAAGGGCGAGAAGGTCGAGGCCTTCGTCGACACCGGCGCCAATCTCGTGACCAAGGACAATATGGCCGATCCGAAGATCGACGCCCTGTTGAACCCGAAGGTCAACTGACGGGAAACCATAACGGTTTGACCCCGTCCCGCCCGGGCGGCATCATCCGGGCGGGACGCTTTCCGCAGTCAGGGAGGAGAACGCGATGAGCAGCCTCGAAGAGCTCAGCCATCGGCATGACGACCAGGCGAAATTGGCTGAGTCCGACACCGTGGCGCGCGGCGCGCCTATCCTCGAACTGCGCGGCCTGCAGAAGAAATACGGCCTCGTCGAAGCGCTGAAGCCGGCGACGGTGACGTTCCTGGCCGGCGAAATCCATGCCATCGTCGGCGAAAACGGTGCCGGCAAATCCACGCTCATCAAGCTTCTGACCGGCGTCATCAGGCGCACGGCGGGCGAGGTCTTCTGGTGCGGCAAGCCCGTCCAGCTCGCGACCCCCAACGAGGCGATTTCGCGCGGCATCAACGCCGTACATCAGGAGGTCGTGCTGTGCGCGCATCTCTCCGTCGCCGCCAACATGTTCCTCGGCGACGAGATGAACCGCTATGGCCTGATGCGCAAAGGCGCGATGGAAAAGGCAGCGCAGGCCGTGCTGGACGATCTCGGTTTCCAGCTTCCGGCGGCAGCGCCTCTCGGCAGTCTCACCATCGGCCAGCAGCAGCTGGTCGCGACGGCCAAGGCCGCCATGCGCGGCATCCGCTTCCTCATCTTCGACGAGCCGACCGCCTATCTCACGCGCCAGGAATCCGCCCAGCTCTTCCGGCTCATTCGTCGGCTCCGTGATCAGGGCGTCACCATCGTCTATATCAGCCACCGCATGGAAGAGGTCTTCGAACTGGCAGATCGTGTCTCGGTTCTGCGCGACGGAACGCATGTCGGCACGCGGCTGATCGGCGAGACCAACGAGGCGGAGCTGATCGCGCTGATGATCAACCGCTCGATCGAGCAGATCTATCACAAGGAGAAGGTCGCCATCGGCAAACCGATCGTCGAGACGAAGGGCCTGTCCGGCCCCGGTTTCGAGGATGTGTCGCTGACCGTGCGATCCGGTGAGATCGTCGGCCTCTATGGCCTGATCGGCGCGGGACGCAGCGAATTCGCCCTCGGCCTCTATGGTCGCCAGCCCGTTAAATCGGGCGAAATCCTGTGGGAAGGCCGGAAGGTCGAGATTGCCAACGAGCGCAAGGCCATGGACCTCGGTATCGCGCTCGCCCCGGAAAGCCGGCGCGACCAGGGTCTTTGCCTCAATCTGTCGATCGGTCTCAACATCAACCTGCCGGTCTTCAAGCGGCTGAGTTCGGGCCTCGTCATCCGCAAGGGCGACGAGGCTGATAATGCCGAGCGGCAGATCCGGGATCTGCGCATCAAGACGCCGTCGCGGAGCGTGCTGGCCTCGGCCATGTCCGGCGGCAACCAGCAGAAGATCGTCATCGGCAAGTGGCTGAGCCATGGGGCGAAGCTCTTCATCTTCGACGAGCCGACCGTGGGCGTCGATGTCGGCACCAAGGCGGAAATCTACCGGCTGTTCGGCGAACTCCTGAAACGGGGCGCCGGCATCATCCTGATCTCGTCCTACCTGCCGGAAGTCTACGAGCTTTCGGACCGGTTGCACGTCTTCCGCGGCGGCCGGCTGGTCGCGAGCCACGACCATCGGGCGGCCACCCACGAGGACGTCCTGACCCAGGCCATCGGCATCTGAGCAAGACCAGCGAGAGTGTGCAGCGGTTCTGCATCCGGAATTGCGGCAAAACAGACTGAGCGCTACGCGAAAAGGGGAGAAGAAACATGAGCGTGGACACGACGACGGAAAGCGCACCGGCACCGAAGAGGGGCAGGAACATCCTGCTCGGCCTCACCCTGTTCGGGCTGCTCGCAGCTTTGTGGCTGGCGCTCGGCCTCTCCACCCACGCCTTCTGGACTCCGGGTAACATTTCCAACCTGCTGCGCCAGGGGGCGATGACGGCGATCCTCGCGGTCGGCCAGACCTTCGTCATCATCACCGCCGGCATCGATCTGTCGGTCGGGGCGATCGTCGGCTTCACCAGCGTCATCGTCGCCTGGCTGCTGCAGGCCGGCGTGCCGCTCTGGGCCGCAATCATCCTGACGCTGCTGATGGGCGTGGCGATCGGCGCCTTCCATGGTTTCGGCATCGTGCGCATGGGCCTGCCGCCCTTCATCATCACGCTCGCGACGCTCACCTCGCTGCGCGGCATCGGCCTGCTCATCACCAATGGCTCGACGATCTCGATCAACCATGAGGGTTTCACCAACTTCTCCCGCATGGATTTCCTCGGCGTGCCGAGCCTGTTCTGGATGGTCATCCTCGTGGCGATCCCGGCCTTCGTCTTCCTGCATCTCTCGCGCTTCGGCCGCTATCTCTTTGCGGTGGGATCGAACAGCGAGGCGGCGCGCCTGTCGGGTGTCAATGTCAACCGCACGATCTACCTCGCCTATATCCTGTCGGCCACCTGCGCCGCATTCGTCGGCCTGCTGCTCGCCTCGCGCATCGGTATCGGCAATGCCACGCAGGCGGAGGGCTGGGAGTTGCAGGCAATCGCCTCCTCGGTCATCGGCGGCACCAGCCTGTTCGGCGCGGTCGGTTCGGTGCATGGCCCGCTGCTCGGCGCCTTCATCCTCGCCACCATCAACAACGGCGCGAACCTCTTGAACGTCAACTCGTTCTGGCAGCGCATCATCACCGGCCTGTTGATCATCGTCATCGTCTATTTCGACCAGTTGCGTCGCCGCGGAAGCCGTTGAGATGAAAGCTGCCGTCTGCGTAGAACCCGGCCGCCTCGAGGCGGTCGAACGGGAACGGCCTGGGGCGCCGGAAGGTTGGGCGCGCGTCGCGGTCAGCCATGTCGGCATCTGCGGCACGGATTATCATATCTTCGAGGGCAAACATCCGTTCCTCGAATACCCCCGCGTCATGGGCCACGAGGTCTCCGCGACGGTCATCGAGCCCGGCGCAAGCGGCCTTGCCGCCGGCACACCCGTCGTGGTGAACCCCTATATCGCCTGCGGCACCTGCGTCGCCTGCCGGAAGGGCAAGCCGAACTGCTGCACCGCCATTCGCGTCCTCGGCGTGCACACCGATGGTGCCCTCTGCGAGGAAATCACCGTCCCGCCGGAAAATCTTTACCCGGCTGAGGGCCTGTTGCTGGAGGCCGCCGCGACCGTCGAGTTCCTGGCCATCGGTGCCCATGCCGTGCGTCGTTCGCTGGCGCCGGCCGGCTCCCGTGCCCTCGTCATTGGCGCCGGCCCGATCGGTCTCGGCACTGCGCTCTTCTCGCGCATCGCCGGCCACGCCGTCACCTTGATGGACACGTCCCAGGAGCGCCTCGCCATGGCGGCGGAGCGTTTCGGCTTCGCATCCGGCTTGGTTGCCGGGGCGACCGCCGCTGAAGAGGTCAGCCGGGTAACGGATGGCGACGGCTTCGACGTCGTCTTCGATGCGACGGGCTACGGCAAATCCATGGAAGCGGCCTTCGGCTATGTCGCCCATGGCGGGGCGCTGGTGCTGGTCAGCGTGGTGAAGGACGAGATCCGCTTCTCCGATCCGGAATTCCACAAGCGTGAGATGATGCTGATCGGCAGCCGCAATGCGACGCGGGTCGATTTCGAGCATGTCATGGCGAGTATCCGCGCGGGCCATGTGCCTGTCGCGGCGCTCGTCACCCACCGCACGACGCTTGGTAATGTACCCGCCGACCTTGCACGCTGGGCGACCGAGAAGGCCGGTCTGATCAAGGCTGTCGTTTGCATTGCGGAATAAAGGTCGCCCACGCGCGCACCCATCCGAAGCGGTTGGACTCCGTTCATGTCCGCGAAAGGTTCGCGGGCGTAGGATGCCGCTGTGGTATGTTGCCACGCAGCGAAAACCTGTTAGTGTTTTCGCAAGTGCGGAAACCGGGTGAGACGGTGTGGCGGGCATGAGCCCCGCACCGGGAAAATGGGATAACGCGTCCGATGTATTATCAGCTCTATGAACTCAACCATGCGATGATGGCGCCCTGGCGCGCCGCGGCGGACCAGATGCGGATCGCCTTCCGCAACCCGCTCAACCCGCTTTCCCATACCTATTTCGGCCGCACCATGGCCGCGGGCTTCGAAGTCCTCGAGCGCACCACCCGGCGCTACGGCAAACCCGCCTTCGACCTGCCCACCACGCCGATCGATGGCAAGGACGTCTCGGTTCACGAGAAGATCGTCTGGAAACGGCCCTTCTGCAATCTCATCCATTTCGAGCGCTGTCTGCCCGCTGGCCACCGCAAGGACCCGAAGGTCCTGATCGTCGCGCCGATGTCCGGCCACTATGCGACGCTCTTGCGCGGCACTGTCGAGGCGCTGCTGCCGCATGCCGAAGTCCACATCACCGACTGGATCGACGCCCGCATGGTGCCGATCTCCGAGGGGTCCTTCGATCTCGACGATTACATCGACTACGTCATCCAGATGCTGCATGCGCTGGGGCCGGATACGCATGTCATCGCCGTCTGCCAGCCGGCGGTGCCGGTTCTGGCCGCCGTTGCCGTCATGGAAGCCGACAACGATCCGCTGTCGCCCTCCACGATGACGCTGATGGGCGGGCCGATCGATACGCGGATCAACCCGACGGCGGTCAACAACCTGGCCAAGGAAAAGCCGCTCGACTGGTTCCGCGACAATGTCATCATGCCGGTTCCGTGGCCGCAGCCGGGCTTCATGCGCCAGGTCTATCCGGGCTTCCTGCAGCTTTCGGGCTTCATGTCGATGAATCTCGACCGCCATGTCGTCGCGCACAAGGAGTTCTTCGCCCATCTCGTGAAGAACGACGGTGATGCGGCAGAAAAGCACCGCGATTTCTATGACGAATATCTCGCCGTCATGGATCTGACCGCCGAGTTCTATCTCCAGACGGTCGAAACCGTGTTCATGAAACACGCGCTGCCGAAGGGCGAGATGATGCACCGCTCGCGTCCCGTCGATACGACGGCGATCCGCAAGGTGGCGCTGCTCACCGTCGAGGGCGAGAACGACGACATCTCGGGCGTCGGCCAGACCAAGGCGGCGCAGACGATCTGCACGAACATTCCCGACGCCATGCGCATGCACTACATGCAGCCGGATGTCGGCCATTACGGCGTGTTCAACGGCTCGCGCTTCCGCAAGGAGATCGCGCCGCGCATCCTGTCCTTCATCGAGGCGCACGGCAAAGCCAACAAGGCAAAGCCCGTGCCGCGCGTCATCAAGGGCGGCAAGGCTGAAGCAGCCTCCTGATTTTTCGGGCTGGTTTCAGGCACTTGCCGGAATTCATGCGCCATCGTCTTGAACGCGATGGGCGGTCTAACCACATCGGTTGAACCGGAAACCGAGGTGGTTTCCGCCGATCGTGAGGAAGATTGCACATGAACCAGTCAGCGCTCATTCGTCCGGACTGGACGCCTGCGACCATCGCCCTGATGGTGCTGGGCTTCGTGGTATTCTGGCCGCTCGGCCTTGCCATGCTTGCCTACATCATCTTCGGCGATCGCCTGAGAAACTTCAAGAAAGACGCCAACGACAATCTCGATGGCCTGTTCGCCTCCTGCCGCAGCAAGTTCCGCGGCGGTCGTGGTCCTGCGTTCCGCAGCGCCACCGGCAATGTCGCCTTCGACGACTGGCGTGACGCCGAACTCGCCCGCCTCGACGAGGAGCGCCGCAAGCTCGACGAGATGCGCGAACAGTTCGATGCCTATAGCCGCGAGCTGCGCCGCGCCAAGGATCAGGAGGAGTTCGACCGCTTCATGCGCGAACGCCGCGCCGAAGGGAAGGGCGACGTGCCCGGCTTCCCGGCCACCTGATACCGTCAGAATCCTTGAAGACAGAGCCGGCGCCGTGAGCGCCGGTTTTTCGTTGAGGCATTTCAGCCGGCCTCGAATCGGCTATGAAAGGCAGCATGTTTTCCTCATTGCGCAAGCCCCGAAAGGCCCTGAAGACGCCGCCGCCGCCCGAGCGGCGCGAGCTTGACGTCAATGGCCGGCGCCTGCCGCTCACCATCAAGTGGGATTCTCGCGCGACACGCCTGACGCTGCGCATCGAGCCGGGCGGCCGGGCTTTGCGCATGACGGTGCCGTCAGGCATCGCCGAGCGCGAGATCCGCGATTTCCTCGATCGTCATCAGGGCTGGCTGATGACCAAGCTTGCCAAATTCCGCACGACGAACGAACTGGCCGATAGCGGTTATGTCATGATCCGCGGCGTCGCCCACCGCATCGAGGCGACCGGCCGGCTGCGCGGGCTGACTGAGGCTATGATTATCGATGACGAGGCGGTGCTGCGCGTCGGCGGCATGGAGGAGAGCATTCCCCGCCGCATATCGGATTTTCTGAAGAAGGAGGCGCGGCTGGAACTGGACCGTCTGGTCACCGTGCATGCCGGACGTATCGGCCGGAAGGTCAAGTCGCTGACCTTGCGCGATACCCGCAGCCGCTGGGGCTCCTGCTCGGCGGATGGCGCGCTCAGCTTCTCCTGGCGCATCGCCATGGCCCCGCCGCATGTCATCGACTATCTCGCCGCCCACGAGGTGGCGCATCTTGAGGAAATGAACCACAGTTCGGCCTTCTGGGCTTTGTGTGAAAAGCTCTGCCCGGCGACGGAGGAGGCCAAGCGCTGGTTGAAGCGCAATGGCAGCCTCTTGCACGCGCTGGATTTCGGCTAAGCCGTTTGCGTTGAAAACTAGCGGCGGTTGCCGAGCGCTTCGCTGATCTTCTTGTCGGTATTGTACTGGCTGAGCGCATAGACCGCCCAGATGGCGGCCGGCAGCCAGCCGATCAGCGTCACCTGCAGGATAAGGCAGATAATGCCGGCAATCGGTCGCCCGATGGTGAAAAACACCAGAAAGGGCAGGAGGATGGCGATGATGAGCCGCATGGATGTCTCCGGTCTGTCGTTTCCTTCCATATGGGCCGGATCGCGGGCCGTGCAAGGGTGGCGTTTCCAGTCCTATTGCCGCCGTCTTTCGGCTCGACTCTTCCAGTGATTCGTGCGAACCCCTTCCCCATGAAACGCGACATTAAAATCTGCGGGCTGAAGACCGAAGAGGCCGTCGACAAGGCGGTTGCGCTCGGCGCCACCCATATCGGCTTCATCTTCTTTCCGAAAAGCCCGCGCAATATCGAGCCCTCCGATGCCGGCCGTCTGGCCGACCGCGTGCGCGGCCGCGTGAAGATCGTCGCGGTGACCGTCGATGCCGACAGCGACACGCTGGACGAGATCGTCGACCAGCTCTCGCCGGACATTCTCCAACTGCACGGCAAGGAAAGCCCCGAGCGGGTGCTGACCGTCAAGGCGGTCTACGGCCTGCCCGTGATGAAGGCCTTTTCGGTGCGCGAGGCGGATGATCTGAAGAAGATTGACCCCTATATCGGCATTGCCGACCGGTTCCTGTTCGATGCCAAGCCGCCGGCGGGCTCTGAACTTCCGGGCGGCAACGGGGTCTCCTTCGACTGGAACCTCATGCATTTGCTTGACGGAAGCGTCGATTACATGCTTTCGGGTGGGCTGAACAAGGATAACCTCGCCGAGGCCATTCAACTGACCGGCGCGCCGGGCATCGACACCAGTTCGGGTGTCGAAAGCGCGCCAGGGGTCAAGGATCTCGGCCTGATGGAAGCGTTTTTTGAGGCGGCGAACAAGGCGGACGACAAGACCGCCGTCGCAGGGAGAGGCAAGTGAACCAGTCACCCAACCTGAATTCGTATCGCGAAGGTCCCGACGAGGACGGTCGCTTCGGCATTTTCGGCGGTCGTTTCGTCGCCGAAACCCTGATGCCGCTGATCCTCGAACTTCAGGCGGAATGGGTCAAGGCCAAGACCGACCCGGCCTTCCAGGCGGAGCTGAAGCATCTCGGCGCGCACTATATCGGCCGCCCGAGCCCGCTCTATTATGCCGAACGCCTGACGCAGCATCTCGGCGGTGCAAAGATCTATTTCAAGCGCGAAGAGCTGAACCACACCGGCTCGCACAAGATCAACAACTGCATCGGCCAGATCCTGCTTGCCAAGCGCATGGGCAAGACGCGCATCATCGCCGAAACCGGTGCCGGCCAGCACGGCGTGGCCTCGGCCACCGTCGCCGCGCGCTTCGGTTTCCCCTGCGTCGTTTATATGGGCGCGACCGATGTCGAGCGTCAGGCGCCGAACGTCTTCCGCATGAAGCTGCTCGGTGCCGAGGTGAAGCCCGTCACGTCAGGCAGCGGCACGCTGAAGGACGCCATGAACGAGGCGCTGCGCGACTGGGTCACCAATGTCGACGACACCTATTACCTGATCGGCACCGCCGCCGGCCCGCATCCCTATCCGGAACTGGTGCGCGATTTCCAGGCCGTCATCGGCACGGAAGCCCGCGAGCAGCTTCTCGAAGCGGAAGGCCGATTGCCGGATATGGTCATCGCCGCCGTTGGCGGCGGGTCCAATGCCATCGGCATCTTCCACCCGTTCCTCGATGACAAGAATGTCCAGATCGTCGGCGTCGAAGCCGGCGGCAAGGGTCTTGACGGCGACCTGCACTGTGCCTCGCTGACGGCCGGTTCGCCGGGCGTTCTGCACGGCAACCGCACCTATCTGCTGCAGGATGCCGACGGCCAGATCAAGGAAGGCCACTCCATCTCCGCCGGCCTTGACTATCCCGGCATCGGCCCGGAGCACGCCTGGCTGCACCAGATCGGCCGCGCCGAATACGTCCCGATCATGGACGACGAGGCGCTGGAAGCCTTCCAGCTCTTGACCAAACTCGAAGGCATCATCCCGGCGCTGGAGCCGAGCCACGCCATCGCAGAGGTGATCAAGCGTGCGCCCAAGATGGGCAAGGACCAGATCATCCTGATGAACCTCTCCGGCCGCGGCGACAAGGATATCTTCACCGTCGGCAAGATCCTCGGCATGGAGCTCTGAGAATGACCGCACGCATGGACAAACGCTTCGCGGATGTTGCCGCGGAAGGCCGCCCGGCCCTCGTCACCTATTTCATGGGCGGCGATCCGGATTATGCGAGCTCGCTGGAGATCATGAAGGCGCTGCCCAAGGCTGGCTCCGACGTCATCGAACTCGGCATGCCCTTCTCCGACCCGATGGCCGATGGCCCGGCGATCCAGCTTGCCGGTCAGCGGGCGCTCGCCGGCGGCCAGACGCTGGCCAAGACGATCCAGATGGCGCGCGACTTTCGCAAGGAAGACGATGCGACCCCGATTGTTCTGATGGGCTACTACAACCCGATCTATATCTACGGCGTCGATCGTTTCCTCGACGACGCGCTGGAAGCCGGCATCGACGGCCTGATCGTCGTCGACCTGCCGCCGGAAATGGACGACGAGCTCTGCATTCCGGCGCTCGCCAAGGGCGTCAACTTCATCCGTCTCGCCACGCCGACGACCGACGAGAAGCGCCTGCCGGCCGTCCTGAAGAACACGTCGGGCTTCGTCTATTACGTCTCGATGAACGGCATCACCGGTTCGGCCCTGCCGGATCCGTCACTGATCGGCAGCGCCGTCGGCCGCATCAAGGCGCATACGAAGTTGCCGGTCTGCGTCGGCTTCGGCGTCAAGACGGCCGAGCATGCGCGCGCTATCGGCGCTTCGGCGGATGGTGTCGTCGTCGGCACGGCCATCGTCAACCAGATCGCCTCCAGCCTGACGGCGGACGGCAAGGCGAGCGGCGCCACCGTTGCCGGTGTCGAAACGCTGGTCATGAGCCTCGCATCGGGCGTGCGCGCGTCGCGCCTTGCGGCGGCGGAATAAAAGTCCCACATGGGCATGATTACAACGGGAGTCTAGACCGTGAACTGGATCACGAATTACGTTCGGCCGAAGATCAACTCGATGCTTGGCCGCCCTGACCGGGATGTACCGGAAAATCTCTGGATCAAGTGCCCGGAAACCGGCGAGATGGTGTTCCACCGCGATCTCGAGGAAAACAAATGGGTCATCCCGGCCTCGGGCTACCACATGAAGATGCCGGCCAAGGCCCGCCTCAAGGATCTCTTCGACGATGGCGTCTATGAGGCCCTGCAGCAGCCAAAGGTGGCGCAGGACCCGCTGAAGTTCCGCGATTCCAAGAAATATGCGGATCGCCTGAAGGACAGCCGCATCAAGACCGACCTGGAAGACACGATCGTTGCCGGTGTGGGCAAGGTGCGTGGCGTCAAGCTCGTCGGCGTCGTGCATGAATTCAACTTCATGGGCGGCTCGCTCGGCATTGCCGCCGGCGAGGCGATCATCAAGGCCTTCGAACGGGCGATCGCCGAAAAGTGCCCGCTCGTCATGTTCCCCGCCTCCGGCGGTGCACGCATGCAGGAAGGCATTCTCTCGCTGATGCAGCTGCCGCGCACCACCGTTGCGGTGGAAATGTTGAAGGAAGCGGGCCTGCCCTATATCGTCGTGCTCACCAACCCGACGACCGGCGGTGTGACGGCCTCCTATGCCATGCTGGGTGATATCCATCTTGCAGAGCCGGGCGCCGAAATCTGCTTTGCCGGCAAGCGCGTCATCGAGCAGACCATCCGCGAAAAGCTGCCGGAGGGCTTCCAGACGTCGGAATACCTCCTGGATCACGGCATGGTCGACATGGTGGTGAAGCGCCATGACATTCCCGAAACGCTCGCCCGTCTTCTGAAGATCCTCATGAAGAAGCCGGCGACCGCTGCGGTCACCAACGGCGCCGTCGCCATCGCGGCCCAGTGACATGACCGGCGTGATGGTCAGCGAAGCGGCAGCGGAGATCGAGAAGCTTCTCGGTCTCCATCCCAAGGGCTTCGACCTTTCGCTCGACCGCATCACGCGTCTGCTCGCAGCCCTTGGTGATCCGCATCTGAAACTGCCGCCGGTCATTCATGTGGCCGGCACCAACGGCAAGGGCTCCGTCACGGCCTTCTGCCGCGCCATCCTCGAGGCTCAGGGCCTCAGCGTGCATGTCCACACCTCGCCGCATCTCGTCAACTGGCACGAGCGTTACCGTCTCGGCGTCAAAGGCGGCCGCGGGCAGTTCGTGGAAGACGCGGTTCTGGCGGATGCGGTGCGCCGTGTCGCCGACGCCAATGGCGGGGAGAAGATCACCGTCTTCGAAATCCTGACCGCCGTCACCTTCGTGCTCTTCGCCGAGCATCCGGCCGATGTCGCGATCATCGAGGTCGGTCTCGGCGGCCGTTTCGATGCCACGAACGTCATCCCGCGCCCGGCCGTTTCCATCATCATGCCGATTTCGCTCGACCATCAGGCCTATCTCGGCGATCGCGTCGAGCTGATCGCCGCCGAAAAGGCAGGCATCATGAAGCGCGGCGTGCCCGTGGTGATCGGCTTCCAGACGGAAGACGCCGCCCGCGACGTGCTGATCGAGACCGCCGAGCGGCTCGGCTGCCCGCATGCCGTCTATGGCCAGGATTTCATGGCGCATCAGGAATATGGCCGCCTCGTCTATCAGGACGAATTCGGCCTTGCCGATCTGCCGCTGCCGCGCCTGCCCGGCCGCCACCAATATGCCAATGCCGCCGCCGCGATCCGTGCGGTGAAGGCCACCGGCTTCACCGTGTCTGAACATGCGATGGAAATGGGCCTCAGCCATGTCGAATGGCCGGGCCGTTTGCAGCGGCTGACGGACGGTGCGCTTGCCCGTATCGCGCCGCGCGCCAGCGAGATCTGGGTCGATGGCGGCCACAATCCCGGTGCCGGACAGGTGATCGCCGAGACCATGGCGAATTTCGAGGAGCGCGAGGCCCGCCCGCTCTTCCTCGTGACGGGCATGATCAACACCAAGGATCCGGTCGGCTATTTCGAGCCCTTCGGCGGTCTGGCCGAGCGAGTTTTCACCGTGCCGATCCGCGGCTCCGATGCCGGCCTTGATCCGGTGGCGCTGGCCGAGGATGCCGCCCGTGCCGGCCTCGAGGCGGAAGCCTATTCGACGGTTGCCGAAGCGCTTGCCGAAATCGGCCGCATTACGGCGGAAGACGCTGTACCGCCGCGCATCCTGATCGGCGGCTCGCTCTATCTCGTCGGCGACGTGCTTGCCGACAACGGCACCCCACCCACCTGACAAACGAAAAAGCCCGGCAGAAGCCGGGCTTTTTCTTGTTCTTGGGACCAGCCGGACCGATCAGGCGGCGCTGGAAATCCAGGAGGCAAGGGCCGTCTTGGGGGCGGCGCCAACCTTGATGTCGGCCACTTCGCCGCCCTTGAACATGGCAAGCGTCGGGATCGAGCGCACGCCGAACTGCGCGGCCAGTTCCGGGTTCTCGTCGATGTTCAGCTTGGCGACCTTCACCTTGCCGGCAAGTTCCGTCGAGATTTCCTCGAGCGCCGGGGCGATCATCTTGCACGGACCGCACCATTCGGCCCAGAAATCGACGACGACAGGCTCTGCGGAATTCAGGACTTCAGCCTGGAAGTTGGACTGGTCGACTTTTACGGTAGCCATGAGGCTCTCCTTGAACGGTGATTGTTGCATGAAATGTGATGCGCCGGGCCTTCGGTTTCAAGCCCTGAATTGCCCGGCTGGCGCGATCCGTCCCGTCCGGTATCTCACTTTGCCGTGAGTTCGGCAAGGCTCGCATCGAGCAGCGCCGGCTCCAGCCAGAAGGTTTTCGCCGCTTCCGTATAAATCAGCCCGCAGCGGATTTCCTTGTCCGGATAGAGCGGCGTGAGGATCGCGCGATAGATCACAAGCTGCGCCCGGTGCTCGAACGGAACGTCGGAAACGGCGGCCGGCGGCACGCGGTTCGTCTTGAAATCGACGATCTCGACGGCATCGCCGCTGACCGCCATGCGGTCGATGCGGCCGGAGACCGCAAAATCCCGCCGGCCGAGCGATAGCGTGCCCATGATCGAGACTTCCGCCCGCGCCGAAGGCGAGAAGATCGTTGCAAGGCTCTCGTCGCCAATCACCGCCAGCGCGGCCTCCACCAGCGAGGCGCGGGCATGGTTAGGCCAATGCGCCACCGCGCGCTCCAGATAGCGCCGTGCCGCCGCCGGACGTTCTTCCGCGGGAAAGGATGGCAGGATTTGCAGGAAGCGGTGCAGGATGCGCCCGCGCTCCAACGCCAGCCCGCTGCTGGGCACCCCGCCGCCCTTCCGGCCGAACAGCGCGGAGGGCACCAGAAGATCGGCCGTATCGGTCTCGATGACGGCCGCGGCACCCGAGGGGCTCAAGGGGCGCGGCAGGGCCTTCTGCGGCGGCAGCGGTTTGCCGAGCGCTTCCGGCAACACCACCTTCGCCCGGTCTTCGACCGTCGCAACCGATACGGCGCCGATATCCGCCGCGCCCGCCTCGCGCCAGGAGAAGCCCTGCCAGCTTTCGCCTGGTGTCGAAAACGTCGTCTCGCGACACCGCGTCGTGTCAGCGGAAAGCGCTGCCGTGATCATCGCGTGCCAGGTGTCCTTGGCCTCCTGCCGGCCGCGATAGCCGCAGACGACGAGGCGGTCGGCCGCGCGCGTCATCGCCACATAAAGCAGCCGCCTATATTCCTCCTCCGCGCCGGCCCGGATGCGCTCGGCATCTGCTTCCGTCAGCCCGTTGCCCAGGTCCTTCAGCGGCAGCCAGACGGGAAGATCGTCGGCCAGAGGACCGCCTGAAAGGAAACGCAGTTTTGGCATATGATTGGCATTGAACGGTTTCGAGCCGCCATCGACGAGAAAGACGACGGGTGCCTCCAGGCCCTTGGCGGCATGCACGGTCATGATGCGGATCTCGCCGCGCGCCTTGTCCTGCTCGCGCTTGACCGTCGGCGCCTCCAGTTCCAGCGTGGAAACGAAGGCCTGCAGGCCGGGCAGGCCGTTTTCCTCCTGCTCCAGCGCGAAGGTCAGGAATTCGTCGATGATCTCGCCCGCCTCCGCCCCGAGCCGGGCAAGGAACGCCCGCCGCCCGCCGCCGGCACCCAAAATGCGCGCATAAAAATCATGTACGGATTGTTCACGCGCATGGCTGATGAGATCGGAAAGCCGGCGAACGACCGGCTCCAGCGCTGCATTGCTTTGCGCCATCTCCCGCAGCCGCATCCAGAGGCTTTGCCGCTCCTCACGCCGGGCGGCAAGCTCGAACACGGTCTCCTCGCTCAGGCCGAAAAGCGGGCTCTTCATCAGCGCAGCCAGCGAAAGATCGTCCTCCGGCAGCACGGCGAAGCGGCCGAGCGCCATCAGGTCCTGCACGGCGATATGTTTCGTCAGCACCAGCCGGTCGGCACCGGCGACGGGCAGGTTGTGGCGTTGCTTCAGCGTGCGGGTCAGCGCATTGACGAAGGCGTCGCGCTTGCGCACCAGCACGATCACGTCGCCCGCCGCCATCGGCCGCGCCTTGCCCTTTTCCGTCACCGTCTCGCGGCCGATCCATAAGGCCAGCGTATCGGCGATGCGCCGCGCCAGTACATTGATCGGCGCTTCCTCGGCGACCGCGTCGAAGGGTGCTGTCCAGTCCTCCTCGTCGAGACCGGGCGGCGCGGCGATCACTTCCCAGACATCGACGGCACCGGGCTCGCGCCCGCGATTGGAGGCATGCACGATCTCGTCGCCATCGGGCGAGAGGCCGCGCGCATTGGCGGGGTCGAGAAACACTTGGTCGACGGCCGACAGCACGTCGCGCGTCGAGCGGAAGGAGAGCAGCAGTCGGATCGGGCTGAAGGCCGCCTCCGCCCTCTGCGTGCGCCGCGAAACCTCTCGGCCCTCCTCGGCGAAGCGTTCCGGCCGCGCGCCCTGGAAGGAGTAAATCGACTGTTTTTCATCGCCCACGGCAAAGATCGTGCGTTCCACCCGCCGTGCCGTTTCGCCGGCAAAGAAATCGTCGGTCAGCGCCTTCACGATCTGCCATTGCCGTGGGCTGGTGTCCTGCGCCTCGTCGACGAGGATATGGTCGATGCCCTGGTCGAGTTTGTAATGCACCCAGGCGCTGACCCGGTCGCGGGTGAGCAGCGTGGCCGTGCGGTCGATCAAGTCGTCGAAATCGAGCAGGCTGCGCGCGCGCTTCAGGTCCTCGTAATCGCCGATCAGCCGTTCGGCGATAGTGAGCGCTGCCAGCGTTGCCTCGACCATGCGCAGGCGCCGCAGCCGCTCGGTGCAGGCCACGACATGCGCCTGCGCGGCGATCAACGCGTCCTCGAACTGCGGGAACTGCTTTTTCAGCGCGGCGGAGAAGAAGGCGTTGTCGATCTTTCGCGGACTTCCCCCGTCCGTGAAAAAGAGCTTGTGCAGCCCGGCGCGGCGTGCCTCCGCATCCGTGAGGCGGATCAGGCCGCGCAGGCCTGCGGCCGATTTCTTCACCGTCTCGCTGCCGAGCGTTTCCGCCGCCGAGAGATAGGCCTCCAGAGTCGAACCCGAAAGACCGTCGAGCGGCCAGAAGGCGGCGAGGATGGTGTCGGCGGTTTCCGTCGCCGCAAGGCCGGTTTCCCGCCGCAGCACGGCGCCCACGCCGCCGGCCTTGTCGGCGTTATCGATGAAGGCGCGGATCGGGCCGCGCGCCGCGACGATGTCGGAGATCAGCTTTTCGAGTCCGGTATCGTCGGCGATATCGAGCACCGTCGCAAAGGCATCGGCCAGTGCCCGGTCGTCCTCGTTTGCCGTGGCCGTCAGCAGCGTGCGGCGCGCATCCGCCAGCAGCACGGCGGCGGCGCGGTCGTCGAGCACGGAAAAATGGCCGGCGACATTGGCCTCCAGCGGAAACTGGTGCAGCAGTGCCTCGCAGAAGGCGTGGATCGTCTGGATCTTCAGGCCACCCGGCGTTTCCAGCGCGCGGGCGAAAAGGCGGCGAGCCTCGGCGAGCTTGAAAAGGTCCGGCCGCTTGCCTTCGATGGCGGCGACACGGTCGGACAGCGCCTCGTCCGAAAGCGTCGCCCATTCGGCCAGCCGCTCGAAGACGCGGTTCGACATTTCGGAGGCCGCCGCCTTGGTATAGGTGAGGCAGAGGATGGCCGAGGGCCGGCAGCCGGCGAGGAGCAGCCGGATGACGCGTTGCGTCAGCACATGGGTCTTGCCGGAGCCGGCATTGGCCGAAACCCAGGCCGAACGGGCCGGGTCCGATGCCGTCGCCTGTTTCTGCGACGTCCAGCTCAGCCAGGCCGCGGGATCGGCGGAGGCGGGGCGGTCTTCGGCTTCGCTCTCAGACATCGTCGCCCTCCCCACCGTTTTCCGCCGACGACCATTCGGCGACGCGCGCCAGATGGTCGTACTCGCCGCCATAATCGCGCTCCTGCTCGGGAATGAGCCGCGAGGCGAAGCCGAAACGGCCGTCGATCAGGCCGGTCAGCAGCTTTTCCAGCTCGGCCAGCGCATCCTCCGCCAGTTCCACAGTCGATTTCGGATTGGTCTTGGCGCCCTCGTTGTTGACCTGCTCGGCTTCGAACCGTTCGCCGGGTTTGAGGCGCACATAGAGAAGGTTCGCCGGCTCGCGCTGGCCGGTGCCGCGGAAGGCACTGCGGCGGATGGCGGCCGCTTCCAGCGCCAGCTGCGGATCGAGCAGCGCGCGCGCCACCTTCAGCGATGGCGTGCTGCCGGTCTTGTAGTCCACAATATCGGCGCCGCCGTCGGGCAGGATATCGATGCGGTCGGCAATGCCCGTCAGGCGGATGCCGCCGACGGAGAGATCGAGCGAGGCCGGCACTTCCGTCAGGCTTTCGCGCACGCCAGGCGCGCGCTTCAGGTGCCAGTCGACGAAAGCGCGGGCGACGGCGGCAAAACGCGGCCGCCAGACGGCATCGATATGCGGCGGGAGCGCAATGGCATCGAATTCCTCGTCGAGGATATGGCCGATGAGGGTCAGCGGTTCGCCGCTCCCTTCGGCGCGCACGAAACGATCGACGATGCGGTGGTAGAGCGAGCCGCGCTCGGCCGGTCCGGGATCGAGGTTGAAAGGCGCGATTGGGTGCAGGCGCAGGATATGGCGGGCATAGATGGCATAGGGGTCGCGGCGCAGGCGGCCGATCTCGCTGAACGAGTATTTCTTCGGCTGTAAATCCGCCGGCGGTTTCGGCGAGGGGCGCGGTGCGGTCGGCACGCTGGCGCTTTTGTCGATGTCGCCGGCCCAGTCGATGAGGTTTCTGCCGCGGTTGCGCAGATCGGCGGCCAGCGTCGGTCCGCCGACAGCCAGCAGGCGTTGCAGCCAGCGGGAGGCGACGGTTGGCGCGGTGCCGTTGCGCAGCGCCCGCGTCAGCACGAGTTTCGGCGTGGCGGCGGCCATCTGCAGGTCATGGCCGAGCTGGCCGATGCGCCGCTCCGGCGGCTCCAGGCCGATCTCCACCTTCATGATGCGCGAGAGGAACGCGTCGTTCGCCGCCTGTCCCGGCCAAGTGCCCTCGTTGAGCCCGCCGATCACGACCGTATCCACGCTTTGCAGGCGCGATTCGAGCGCGCCGAAAATGAAGACGCGCGGATGGCGCATGGAGCGCGGCTTGACGCTTTCGCTCGCCGCCAGCGCCTCGATGATATCGCACCATTGCGGCCCGTCGGCTTCGATCTCGCCGTCCGTCTCCATCACGCTCTTCAGGAGATTGGCGAGACCGTCGCCCGCCTCGCCCGACCAGAGGGCGGCGAGATTGTCGCGCTCGTCCACCGCCACCGCCTCCAGCGCGCGGCCGGTGCGTTCGGCCCAGTCGGACAGCGGCAGTTTCGAGGAGAACCGCCGCCCCGTGCGGGTCTCGTGCACCAGAAACCCGGCCAGCGGCTCGACGGCGGCGGCGACGCGGCGGGTCAGATCCCTGGCCAGCGGAATCGCCGTCTCCGGCAACGCCGTGCGCCAGACCGGCGGATGGCGATCGCCGGCCTGCCGCTCGAGGGCAGTCTCGAGCAATGGCTCCAGTGTCGAAATGTCGATCTCCGCCGTGCCGCCGCGCAGCGCCGTCAGTTCCAGAGCGGTCACGGCCGCGCGGAGCTCGTCGGCGGGAAGGCCGAAGCGGGCAAGTGGGTGTTTCAACAGCGCGACGAGCGGCACCGGGTCGCCGGGACGCAGGGCCGCTTCCACCAGAAGCCGGAGCAGGGTGCCCTGCGGCGTGGACAGCAGCGGCGTACCGGCCGAATCGTCCGCCTCGATGCCGAAGCGCGCGAGTTCGGCAGCGACACGCCGGCCGAGCTTGCGGTCGGGCGTGATCAAGGCCGCCTGGGCATCGTCGCTGTCTTCCAGCGCAAGCCGCAGTGCAATGGCGATTGCAAGCGCCTCCTCACGCTCATTGGCCGCCTCGACGAGGGAGACGCCGCGGAATGCCGCAGCCATCCGGTCGGGATCGAGCGCGCCGCGCACCTCGCCCCAGCCGGCCGTGGCCTGCGTCGGCAGGAAGGCGCTGGAGAGGAGTTTTGAGCGGTATTCCAGATCATCGGAGGGAGAGCCGAGCGGGTCCACATCGTTGCGGGTTACGCCCATGCGGGCGAGCAGGCGGTGCAGGCCGTATTGCGGATGGCTGCGCGCGGCGGCATCCGGCTTCTGCCCGCCGTCCGCGCCCCCCTGATGGCCGACCAGCAGCCATTCGGTATCTGACATGAAGCGGTCGAGCCCCGGCAGGATGACGACGCCGTTTGGCAGCTTCGCCACGGCGGCGATCAGCCCCGCGGTTGCGGGAATGGAGCCGGTCGAACCGGCGATGATGACAGGGCCTGCCGGCGGCGCATGACTGTAGCGTTCGGTTTCGGCGTGCAGCGTCGCATTGCGCCGGAGCGACGGCGAGGACCGGCCAAGCTCGGTGAGGCGCGCCGGCCAGAACTCGCTGGCGATCTTCAAAAACTCGGCGGTGAGCTGCCACCAAAGCGCATGGTTGGAGACGTCGAGACCGTTGAGTGCGGCCCAGTCCAGTTCTTCCGTCTCCATCGCGTCGATGATCTCGGCGAGGTTTCTCGCAAGCCACACGGCGTCGGCCGGGCTTGCCGGCGCGACCAGCGGGCTTTCGGCGTGCACGGAGGTCACTGCGACGGGCAGGCTGTTGCGCCAGGCGAGCACCAGGCGCGCAAGCTCGATGAGGCGCGCCGGGCCGGACAACGGTTCGGCCATGTCGAGCAGGGCAGGCGCCACCTCGTCGAAGAAGCCGCTGTCGTCATCCGTTTCGCCCAGCGCCCGGATGACCGGCAGGATCGCCGATCTGCCGCCGAGGAGATCGACGAATTCCGAGCGCAGCACGCGGGCCGAGCGACGCGTCGGCACATAGATCGTGACATCGGCCAGTGCCAGCGGATCGGCGGGATCATAGGTAAAGCCAGGCATGAGGCGGCCGTCGATGAGGCTTGCCGCCACCGTTTTCAGGAAAGGCAGGCTTGCCGGGATCGAAAAAATGCGGCCGCCGCGGGCGCTGGTCACGCCGCCGCCTCATGGAAACGGCCGATGACGGTTTCCGCCGCATCGATGGCGTCGGGCGTGCCGACGGTGATCCAGTGTCCCTTAAGCATCAGGCCGAACAGCCGGCCTTTCTCGATGGCGCGGTCGAAATAGATGTTGAGGTTGAAGGCATCGTCGGGGGCATCATCGAGAAGTGCGGGCATCATGGCGATGGCGCCGGCATAGACGACCGGATTGCCGTCTTCATCCCGGTAACGGGTAAGCCGCCCGTCCGCGCCCATGGAAAAGTCCTTCTTGCCGTTATGGCCCGTCGTGTCCTCCAGCCGCACGCAGAGCATGAGCATGTCCATGCGGTCAGGGTCGAAGGCTTCGGCAAGGCGCTGAAGATTGGTCTTTTCGCCCGGCTTTTCGCCGATCCAGAAGAGATCGGCATTCATCACGAGCACGGGGGCGCGGCCGAGCAGCTTCAGACCCTTGGCAAGTCCGCCGCCGGAATTCATCAGCTGCGCGGTCTCGTCGGACAGGATGATTTCGGGCTCGGTGCGGTTTGCCAGATGCGCCGTCATCTGGTCGGCGAAGTGATGCACGTTGACGACCGCGCGCTTGACGCCGGCGTCAGCCAGCGCATCCAGCCCATAGTCGATCATCGGCTTTCCGGCGATCGGCACCAGCGGCTTCGGTATCGTATCGGTGATGGGGCGCAGGCGCGTTCCAAGGCCGGCGGCCAGCACCATGGCGTCTTCGATCTTCATCAAGCACTCGCGGTTATGATTCGGTCGCGAGGATTCCAGCCTTTTCGCACCAGTCGCGCAAGGGGGCGAGGTCGGGATGGGAGAGTGCGCGCGTCAGATTGCGGAGGGTACGCGGCATATGGCGCATATAGGCCGGCTTGCCGTCGCGCTGCATCAGCCGGACCCAGATGCCGACGAGCTTGCAATTGCGCTGCGCCGCCATGACATGCCAGTCGCGCAGGAAGCGCGTCCGGTCGAAGCCCGCATGGTCTGCGCGCAGCGACAGATAGTGGTCGAGCACCGCGTCCGCCACACTTTCGGGCATGTCGACGCGGGCATCCTGCACCAGCGAGGCGACGTCATAGGCCGAGGGGCCGATCATCGCATCCTGGAAGTCGATGATGCCGACGCGATCGGTGCCGGACGCCTCGGGACGCCAGATGATGTTGGGCGAGTGGAAATCACGCAGCAGCAGATTGTGCTCGGCGCTCGAAAGGCTGGCGATCAGGTCATCCCAGATCGCGACATAGGCCTTGCGCTCGTCGTCGCTCGCCGGCGTGCCGCGTTTCCAGGGCAGGTACCAGTCGGTGAGCAGGCTCACCTCGATCTGCATGGCGTCCCGGTCGAAATCCGGTACATGGTGCCGGATGCCGTCGGCCACCGGCAGGTCACGCGCAAAAGCCTGCCCGTGCATATGAGCCAGGCACGCCGCGCTTTCACGGTAACGCTCGGCGATCGGCACGCCGTTCTCGTCGAGAACGCCGTCACTGCCGAGGTCCTCGATCAGCAGGATGCCCTGCTCGATATCCGCCTCGTAGATTTCCGGCGCCCGCAATCCGCGCGCGACGAGATGGCGGCCGACGGCGATGAAGGGTTTCACGTCCTCGGCGATATGGGCGATCTGCTGGTAATATTTGCCCTGCGCAAGGATCGGCCCCGGCGTGTGACGTGGCGCGTCCATCAGAACGAAACGTCGGTCGTCGGTGTAAACATGCTCGTAGGCACGCACAGAGGCGTCGCCCGTCAGATGGCGCCGTGTTGCAGATGGATAGCCGGCGTCGTCGAGAAAGGTGCGGATCGCCAGCGAGCGGCGAATCCGGCTCAAGGCCGGTGCCGGGCCATCGATGGTGACGCGCCGCCCGTCGCCTTCATGCATGAAGGTCAGCGTGATGCCTTCCGCCGGCAGCGTGCCAAAACCCTTTTCGGGCCATTCGACGAGGCAAATGCCGTCCGACAGCGCTTCGTCGAAACCGAGTTCGTCGATCTCGGCGGCATCGGCGATGCGGTAAAGGTCGAAATGCGCGACCGGCACGCGCAGGTCGTAGGTCTGCACCAGCGTGAAGGTTGGGCTCGGCACCTCAAGCATGGCATCGTCGGCAATCGCGCGAATGAGGGCGCGCGAAAAGGTCGATTTTCCGGCGCCGAGATCGCCCGACAGCGCGATGTAATCGCCGCGCTTGGCCGCCAGCGCCATGTCCTCGCCGAAACGGATGGTTGCGGCTTCGTCGGCGAGGAAGAGTGCGAGCGCCATGCGGGCCTTCTATTCCGCGGCCGCAAACGAGGTCATCGTGGCCGAGGGAATGCGCACGGTGACATTTGTGCCGCGGCCCTCCTGGCTGTCGATGGCGACGGTGCCGTGGTGCAGGCTCACGAAGCTCTCGACGATGGAGAGGCCGAGGCCGGCGCCGCCCTGGCGGCCGTGGCTTTCGAAGCGGTTGAACACCGTCTTCAGCACGTCCTGCGGAATGCCCGGCCCGCGGTCGGTGACCGTGAAGACGAGATCGAGACCTTCGCGCCAGCAGCGCAGGCCGATGGCGCTGTGCGCCGGCGCGAAATTCGCAGCATTGCCGAGCAGCTTGATGAGGATCTGCTTGAGGCGCTGCTGGTCGCCGACGATGGTGCCGAGATTATCGGGCGCGGTGATTTCCAGCGTCACCTGCGCCTCGTGCAGGCGATCGGCGAACTGCATCGACACGTCGTCGAGCAGGTCCGTCAGGTTGATCTCGGTATAATCGAGTTCCATGATGCCGGCATCGACGGTGGCAAGGTCGAGGATGTCATTGACGATGGTGAGCAGAACCGCCGACGACGTCGCGATATGGTCGACATATTCCGACTGGCGGTCGTTGAGCTCGCCCATGGTCGGCGTCTTCAGGAGATCGGCGAAGCCGATGATGTTGGTGAGCGGCGAGCGCAGCTCGTAGGAGACGTGCTGGACGAAATCGTTCTTCAGCGCGTCGGCCTTGCGCAGCGCGTCGTTCTTTTCCGTGAGTGCGCGGCTGACGCGCACGCTGTCGGTGATGTTGACGAAGGTCAGCATCGTCTGGGCGTTGGAAAGCGGAATGACGGCGAAGTCGAGCACCAGGCCAGTGCGCAGCTCCAGCACGCCCTGGCAGGACGGCCGCTCGTCGTCGAAGCTGGTGATGATATGCGCAAAGCGCTTCCAGCCGTCCGGCTTGTCGTAGGAGACCGCACAGGCCTGCTCGATGGCGCGGATATGCGTGCCGGATTTTGCCTCGGCCTCGCTGATGCCCCATAGCGCGCGGAAGGCGGGATTGGAAAGCCGGATGCGGCCGTCCGGGCTGAACACGGCGACGCCTTCGGCCAGATGGTCGATCGTCTCGTCCTGCACCTGCACCAGAGTGTTGTAGCGCGTTTCGAGATCGACCTTTTCCGTCAGGTTCTCGAAGACCCAGGTGGCGCCGCCCTGCGGGCGCGCGGTGGCGAAGACGCGCAGCGTCTGGCCATTCGGCAGGTGCCAGAGATCGGTCTGCGTCTCGATGGCACGATAGACGGAAAGGGCGGTTTCCTTCCACTGCTTCCAGTTCAGCTGTTCCGGCAGCTTTCCGGCGGCGCGCAGTTTGTCGAAGAGTTCGCCATTGCCCGGCTTGCCTTCGAGGAAGGCCATGTCGACCTCCCACATATGCTGGAAGGCCTGGTTGTAGAATTGCAGGCGCTGGTCGCCGTCGAAGATCGCGACGGGCGTGGCGAGATGGTCGAGCGTTTCGGCATGGCTCTTCAGTGTGCGTACGAGTTCTTCGCGCACGGCCTCGACATCCGAGACATTGATCGCGATGCCGGCCGAGCCCGTCGGGCTGCGGGCGTCGACCACGTCGAAGAAACCGCGGTTGCCGTGTACGACGGTCGAGACCTTGTCGCGATAGGCCATGTCATAGGTGCTGGTGGCGCGGATCTTTTCGCGTGCGATGGTCGGCAGCAGTTCGCGGCCCTCATGCACGGCGCTTGCGGCATCCTTCGCCTCCACGGCTTCGGCATAGGCCTCGTTGACCCAGGCGAGCGAACCGTCGGCGGCGCGCTGCCAGACGGGCAAGTCGATCTGATCGAGCATGCCCTGAAGAGTGGTCAGCGCCGCGACCAGCCGGTCGCGCTCGAGCTTCAGCTCGGCAGCCTCGGCGCGCAGATTGTTGAGCGCCACGAAACGCACGAAGGCCTGTCCGCCGGACACGCGGCCCTGGGCTTCCAGCACTTCGTCGCGGCTGGTTTCCACGACGAGGTCGAAACTCTGGGCCTGGGAGCGCAGCTTTTCGACGGCGCGTTCGATCTCGCCGGCCGAGGCGGGCTTCAGCCAGCGGCCGAAGGCGAGGAATTCGTTGTCGGCCTGGGGCGCGCCGGTCTCGGCCGGCAGCTGGCCCAGAAATTCCGGTTTGCCGGAACGGCCGTCCCACACGACAATGCGGCGATCCTTGTCGCCGATCAGCGCCTGCAGGCGGGAAACATTGTGCTTTGCATCGGACAGGCTGGCCTTCAGCGCACGGCTTTCGGCGGCCATTCTGG
>NZ_JBLZPH010000013.1:0-2299 GCF_049199205.1 Shinella sp. M31
CCCGCCCATCGGCACCACGCTGTTCATCGGCGCGGCCATCGCGCGCGTGCCCATCGGCGCCGTCGTCAAGGAGCTTTGGCCGTTCTACCTGGTCGCCTTCAGCGTGCTGATACTGATGTCATACATCCCCGCACTCACCATATATTGAGGCCGAACATGACCAAGACCATCGCCTTTGCCGGCCTCGGCTCCATGGGGCTTCCCATGGCCATCAACCTCGTACGGGCCGGGTATGCCGTCCGTGGCTTCGACACGCGCCCGGAAGCCATGGATGCCCTGGCGGCCACTGGCGGGACCCGACCCGAAAGCCTCGCCGCGGCCTGCCGCAGCGCGGATATCCTCATCCTCATGGTGGTGAACGCCGCCCAGGCGCGCACCGTCCTTATCGAGGCCGGCGCGCTGGCCGCCCTTCCCGCCGGCGCTCATGTCTGCCTGATGGCGACCTGCCCGCCGGACGAGGTCAAGGCACTCGACGCCGACATTCGGGCGAGCGGCAAGCGGCTCGTCGATTGCCCGGTTTCTGGTGGCGTCGTCGGCGCCAAGGCCGCCGCCTTAACCATCATGGTGGGCGCGCCGCAGGAGGACTTCGACGCCGTCGCCCCGATCCTTCGCGCCATGGGCGACAAACTCTACCATTGCGGCCCGAAGGTCGGACAGGGCGCGGTGGTCAAGGCGATCAACCAGCTTCTCTGCGGCGTACATCTCGCCGCAGCCGGGGAAGCGCTGGCGCTGGGCGAAAAGGCCGGCGTCGACGTCGCCACGCTCCTGGAGATCGTTTCCGGCTCGGCGGCCTCGAGCTGGATGCTGAAGGACCGCGGCCCGCGCATGCTGATGGAAACCCCACCGGTAACAAGCGCGGTAGACATCTTCGTCAAGGATCTCGGCATCGCCCTTTCCGCTGGGCGTTCGGCCGGCACGGGGCTGCCGCTTGCCGCCGCCGCCCATCAGATGTTCCTTGCCGAAAGCGGCAGCGGCAATGGTCTTGCCGATGACAGCAAGGTCATCGCCGCTTATCGGCGTCTCAACGGCTTCTCTTGACATCCACGACACGCCGCCGCCCATTGGCGGGCGGCGTGCCGGATTGCCTCCAGCGCGTCGCATATTCTGCGGAGACCGGCGTGGCCATCAATCCCAATCTGAATTCACTTGCCTATTTCGAGGCCGTTGCCCGCACGGGACGCGTGTCGCTGGCCGCTGCCGAACTCGGTGTATCTGCCGCCGCCGTCAGCCAGCAACTCAAGCAACTCGAAGAGCAATGGGGTGTACGCCTGTTTCGCCGCAAGGACCGGCGCCTCAGCCTGACGCTCGACGGAGAGACGCTTTTCCAGGCGACGACGAATGCATTCCGCATGATCCGGGGCGCCCGGGCCGTGGTCCTGCGCCAGCGCAACAGCCGGCAGCTGACGGTGCGCTCCAGCCCCAGTCTTGCCGTCCGCTGGCTGACGCCGCGCCTTAAACATTTCCTCGACGCCAATCCCGACTGGGGTATTCGCATCGATGCCACGCCCGATTTCTCCGACTTCGAAACGGAGGCGATCGATCTCGACATGCGATATGGCGCAGGCGCCTGGGAGGGCCTGCATACCGAATGCATCATCAACGATTTCTTCCTGCCGATGTGCAGCCCGGCCTATCGCGAGCGGCTGTCGACCCACGATACGGATCCGGCCGGTCTTCTCACCCATGCACGGCTGATCCATTCGGTGAAGACGCTCTATCAGTGGGACGCTTGGCTGCTGGTCCATGGCATCGACCCGCCTCTGGAGCAGGCACCGCTGCGTTTCGACCGGTCATCGATGGCCATCCAGCTTGCCCGCGACGGCGCGGGCGTGGTGCTCGATTCCGCAACCCTTGCCCAGGAAGATCTAGAGCGCGGCACGCTCGTCCCGCTATCGACCGCCTTCGATGTCGTGGAATTTCCCGCCTACTGGATCGCCTGTCCGCCCCGCCACGTCAGCAGGCGCAATGTACGGCTGTTTTCCGACTGGATCCGTGAGCAGGGCCGGAGCTTCGACCATCAGGCGCGCAACCTGCTCTTCGAACTCGGTTGCCGAATCCGGTTTGCGAGCGATGACGAGCCGGTCCTGCGATAGCTACGTTCCATGAACGCCTGCGGCTCGCGTTCACCTCCGCGGCCTGCCCGTCGCTACCTCAATATATGGTGAGTGCGGGGATGTATGACATCAGTATCAGCACGCTGAAGGCGACCAGGTAGAACGGCCAAAGCTCCTTGACGACGGCGCCGATGGGCACGCGCGCGATGGCCGCGCCGATGAACAGCGTGGTGCCGATGGGCGGG
>NZ_JBLZPH010000130.1:0-43101 GCF_049199205.1 Shinella sp. M31
TCTCCCTGAAGCGCATCATGACATGGGCGTTGTCGTCGAGCTTGCGACCCGGCACGAAGCTGTCGAGATCGGCCGAGAGCTCTTCCAGTTCCAGACCCGAGACGAAGCAGCCGAGATTGTAGGCATGCGTGCCGATATCGCCGGTGGAGCCACCGGCACCCGACTTGCTGGGATCTGTGCGCCAAGCCGCCTGCTTCTGACCGCTGGACTCGATGTCTTCGGTCAGCCAGTCCTGCGGATATTCCATCTGCACGAGCCGGATCGTGCCGAGTTCGCCATTGGCGACCATTTCGCGCGCCTGACGGACCATCGGATAGCCGGTGTAGTTGTGCGTCAGCACGAAGAGCGCATCGCTTTCCTCGGCGAGCTTCTTCAGCTTGCGCGCATCCGGCAGCGTCGACGTCAGCGGCTTGTCGCAGATGACGTGGATACCGCGTTTCAGGAATTCCTTCGCGGCCTCGTAATGCACGTGGTTCGGCGTGACGATCGCCACGGCTTCGATGCCGTTTTTCAGCTTGGCCTCGCGGATCGCCATTTCCTTGAAGCTGCCGTAGCTGCGCGACGGGTCGAGCCCCAGTTCGCGCGCCGACTGCTCGGCCTTTTCCGGCGAGGACGACAGCGCGCCGGCGACCAGCTCATAGTGGTCGTCGAGCCGGGCCGCGATGCGGTGCACCGCGCCGATAAAGGCGCCCGAGCCGCCGCCGACCATGCCGAGCCGAATGCGGGGCTGCCGCGTTTCGCTTGCGCTTCCTTCGATTGCCATGGGTGTTCCTCCTAATATTTGTCGCGGGGCAAGGCCCCTCATCCGGCCTGCCGGCCACCTTCTCCCCGCAAGCGGGGCGAAGGGATATGCGCACCGTTTCCTCAAACAAAGACCATTCGCCGGGCACGTTCCCTCTCCCGCTTGCGGGGAGAGGGTTAGGGTGAAGGGCTATTGCTCAAAGCCCCAGCATGCGCCGGTTCGCGGCCTGATCCGTGCCCGCATCGGCGAAATCGTCGAAGGCCTTTTCCGTCACGCGGATGATATGCGCCTTGACGAATTCCGCGCCTTCGCGTGCGCCGTCCTCCGGGTGCTTCAGCGCGCATTCCCATTCCACCACGGCCCAGCCGGCAAAATCGTTGGCGGCCATCTTGGAGAAGACGGCGCCGAAATCGACCTGGCCATCACCCAGCGAGCGGAAGCGGCCGGCGCGGTTCACCCAGCCCTGGTAACCGCCATAGACGCCCTGCCGGCCCGTCGGATTGAACTCGGCATCCTTCACATGGAACATGCGGATGCGGTCCTTGTAGATGTCGATATTGTCGAGATAGTCGAGGCATTGCAGGACGTAGTGCGAGGGATCGTAGAGCATGCAGGCGCGGGCATGGTTGCCGGTGCGCTCCAAAAACATCTCGTAGGTGATGCCGTCGTGCAGGTCCTCGCCCGGATGGATCTCGTAGCAGACATCGACGCCGCAATCCTCCGCATGGTCGAGTATCGGTTTCCAGCGTTTCGCCAGCTCATCGAAAGCCGTTTCGACGAGGCCGGCGGGGCGCTGCGGCCACGGATAGACGAAGGGCCAGGCAAGCGCGCCGGAGAAGCTGGCCATCGCATCGAGGCCGAGATGCTTCGAGGCCGTGAGCGCAAGCTTCACCTGCTCGACAGCCCATTCCTGCCGGGCTTTCGGATTGCCGCGCACTTCGGGTGCGGCGAAGCCGTCGAAGGCCTCGTCATAGGCGGGATGCACGGCGACCAGCTGGCCCTGCAAATGGGTCGAGAGTTCCGTCACCTCGACGCCGTTTTCGCGCGCCTTGCCGGCGAATTCATCGCAATAGTCCTTGGAGGACGCTGCCTTCTTCAGGTCGATGAAGCGCCCATCCCAGCTTGGAACCTGCACACCTTTATAGCCGATATCGGCGGCCCATTTGGTGATCGCGTCCCAGGAATTGAACGGCGCGGCATCGCCCGCGAACTGTGCAAGAAACAGGGCCGGGCCCTTGATCGTCTTCATATCGGCGTCCTCCCAGGAACTCGGCCGATCCTCGCGGCCTGTCTCAGACATTCTTGCGGTACGTACCGCAGCGGCGTGAAAGCTATCGGCCTTTGGCCAGGTGGGCAATGTCAAATTCGCCGGTGCAAGGCGAAAAGCGCATGTGGCTTTTGTGGTGTCGAAAACACGCCCTCTCCTCTGTCATCCTCGCGCTTGATCCGAGGATCCACGCCGCAAAGTAGGGCTTACCGTGTGGATGGGTCCTCGGATCAAGCCCGAGGATGACGTCGAGGGTGAGGCGCGGGCCGGCTAACCAGCGAAATGAACCGCCCGGGTCATCATGTCCCGGGCGGCCTTATGTCGTCAGATCAGAACGGGGAGTCCGGGAAGTAGAAGTCCTTCGCGTTGTCCTTTGTGACCAGCGTCGCGTCGATCGTGTAGACGCCGCGCACCGGGACCTGGCCGTAGAAATTGGCGGCGGTCATTTCCAGCGCGGTACCGACCATTGCCGGCGGATAGAGCACGTCGACCGGGATCATCTTGTCGCCGTCCATGACCTTCTTGATCATGTCCTTCGAGCCGGCGCCGGCGATGACATACTGGATGTCCTTGCGGCCGGCCTGTTCGATGGCCTGGAGAACGCCGACGGCCATGTCGTCGTCCTGGCACCATACGACATCGATCTTCTGGTACTTGGTCAGGTAGTCCTGCATGACCTTGAAGGCGTCGTCGCGGTTCCAGTTGCCGTACTGGCGGTCGAGAACCTTGACGTTGGAGCCTTCGATGCCCTTGTCGAAACCATCCTGGCGCTGCTGGTCGATCGGGATCGCCATGCCGCGGATAACGACGACTTCGGCGTCCGGCGTCGTGGTCTTGATGTATTCACCCGCCGTCTGGCCCAGCGCGAAGTTGTTGCCGGCGACATAGAGGTCACGCACGGAATTGTCGTTGGTGCTCGGCGCACGGTCGACGAGCGCGACGAAAGTGCCCTTGCCCTTGACTTCCTTGATGGCGTTGACCAGCGAATCCGGGTCGGACGGCAGGATGACGAGCGCGTCGATGCCCTGCGTTTCCAGGTCCTGCACGGCATTCGCCTGGCTTGCCGGATCCGGCGAGGTCTTGACGATGACGTTGAGGCCCGGATTGCGCTCCATGAGCAGCTTGGCGACGCGCTCGGCATGGAAGACGACGCCCGAGGTCCAGCCATGGTCGGCGGCCGGAATGGAGACGCCGATCGTCACCTTCTTGTCTTCCGCATGAACGGCACCGGCAATCAGCGCCATCGCCGCGACAGTCAGGCCCAAAAGTTTCTTGCGCATGAGTTTCCTCCCAAAAGCAGGTCTTCGTTCCTCACCGGGGACCTGTGAACCCGGCTACGTCCCCGCAGGCCCGGCCGCTTTGCGCATGCCGGCCCTGCCTGGTCTCACGATTTCCGTACCAGCGAGCGCTGGACGAGCATCGCAATGATGATGATCGCGCCCTGGATGGCCCCGATCAGATATTCGCTGATGAAGTTGGAGAGCAGCATGATGTTGCCGACCAGTTCGAGAATGAAGGCGCCGCAGATCGTGCCCCAGACGCGCCCTGCCCCGCCCTTCAGCGCCGTGCCGCCGACGACGACGGCGGTGATCGCCTGGAGCTCCCACAGGATGCCGGTGGTGGCCGAGGTGGAGCCGAGGCGCGGCACGTAGAGCAGCACGGCAATCGCCACGCAGAGGCCCTGGATGACGAAGGCGATGGTGCGCACCCGGTTGACCGGAATGCCGGAATAGCGCGCGACATCCGCATTCGAGCCGACCGCGACGACATGGCGGCCATAGCGCGTGCGATAGAGGATGAAGGCGGCAATCGCGGTGACGACGAGGATGACGACGATCGGCACCGGCACGCCGAGGATGTAGCCGAAATAGGCCGGGCGATAGAGCGCCTGCAATTCCGGCTCGCGCAACGTGATCGCGCCGCCCTGCGACAGCCAGGTGGTAAGACCGCGATAGATGCCCATCGTGCCGAGCGTGGCGATGAAGGGCTCGATCCTACCGACCGTGGTGATGAGGCCGTTCGCAAGACCGCAGGCCGCACCGATGACGATGGTGAGCACCATCGCGGCGGCGAGCATCAGCGCCGGATCGGCGATCACCCCGGAATTCATGAAGATGATCATGATCGAGGCGACGAAGGCGACCATGGAGCCGACGGAGAGGTCGAGGTCGCCGGACGAGATGACGAAGGTCGCGCCGACCGCGATGATCGCGATGAAGGCGCTGCGGGTCGCGACATTCGCCAGGTTGTTGAGGCCGATGAAATTCGGATTGACCAGCGCGCCGACGATGAGCAGCAGCGCCAGCGCCGCAAAGGGCGCAACAGCCCTCAGGTCGACATCCCGCCAGCTTCGGCCACGTGCCTTCGTTTCACCCAAGTCTTCGCCTGCGGTCATGTTCGTCCCCAACCCAAAATCGTTGTTGTCTCGCGAGCCGCTTGCACTCAGGCCGCGGTCTTCTTCTTCAACCCTGCCGAATAGCGCATGATCTCCTGTTCGGAGATTTCCTCGCCTTCGAGAATGCCGACGATCCGCCCCTCGCGCATGACGGCGACGCGGGTGCACAGCCCGATGATCTCCGGCATCTCCGAGGAGACGACGATGATCGACTTGCCGTCGCGGGCGAGTGCGGAAATGAAATGGTAGATCTGCTGCTTGGTGCCGACATCGATGCCGCGCGTCGGTTCGTCGATGATGATGACGTCGGGCTCGGTCTCCATGACCTTGGCGAGCAGCAGCTTCTGCTGGTTGCCGCCCGACATGCGGCCGGCGACGACACGCCCGTCGCGCACGCGGATATCGAAGCGGCGGCGCGCGCGCTCCAGCGCCGCGGCCTCGCTCTTCGGGCTGAGATAACCATATTTGCCATGCTGATCGAGCGATTGCAGCGTCAGGTTCGCCGTCATGCGCGAATTGAGCAGCAGGCCCTTATGCTTGCGGTCCTTGGTCATATAGGCGATGCCGACGCGGTTGGCGGCATGCACATCGCCGGCCGGCACGCTCTCGCCGCGCACCGTGACTTCACCCGAGACCCGCGAGCGCAGGCCGGCGACCGCCTCCATCAGTTCCGTGCGGCCCGAACCGATCAGGCCGGAAAAGCCGAGGATCTCGCCCTTGCGCACCTCGAAGCTCGCATCCTGCACATAATGCGTCGAAAGCCCGGAGACGGCGAGCGTCACCTCTTCGTCGATGCTCGGCTCCTGCTTTCCCGGATAGAGGCTGGAAAGCTCGCGACCGACCATCAGCTGCGCGATGGACTCGCCGTCGAGAATGCTGGTCGGCGCGGTTTTCACCCATTGCCCGTCGCGCAGCACGGTGACGCGGTCGGTCAGTTCCATCACCTCGTCCAGCTTATGCGAGACGAAGACGAAGGACGTGCCCTTTTCGCGCAGCTTGCGCACCTGGCGGAAGAGGTAATTGGTTTCTTCGCGGGAGAGCACCGCGGTCGGCTCGTCCATGAAGATGATGCGCGCATCGCGGCTGATGGCTTTCGCGATCTCCACCATCTGCTTGTCGGCGATGGAGAGCGAGCTGATCATCGCGTTTTCATCGACATGCGAACCGAGCTGGTCGAGCACGCGGCGCGTCTCGGCGCGCATGAACTTGCGGTCTAGCACGCCGAAACGCGTGACCTCGCGGCCGAGGAACAGGCTCTCGGTGACGGTCAGATGTTCGGCGAGGTTGAATTCCTGGTGGATGATGACAATGCCGAGATGCTCGGCCTGGCCGTTCGGCGGCAGCTTGACGGGCTGCCCGTCAAACAGGATTTCACCCGAGGTCGGCTGCTCGAAACCCGAGAGGATTTTCACGAGGGTCGATTTGCCCGCGCCATTCTCGCCCATCAGCGCATGGATTTCGCCGGCGCGAAGCTCGAAATTGACGCTGAACAGGACCTGCACGCCGTTGAACGACTTGCTGATACGGCGCGCGGAGAGAACGACGGGAGCCCCGTCGGCAGCGTCCGGATTCATCGATTTCCTCCCTGCGGCTCCTCGACCGCTTGAGCCTGATGTAAACCTTTACACGATCTATGTAAAGGTTTACATGATGGATATCAGGAATTTTCAGCAAGCGCCGTTTGACCACCGGTCCAGTCTGTGTAGTGTCCCCGCACTTCGTTTGATTTCAGCAATTCCAGATCGCCAGACTGGCATTGCCACCGCCGAGTGAGAGCCAGTTTGTCGTCATCCAGCCCCGCCACGATCGAGGACGTCGCGCGCATCGCGCAGGTCTCGATCGCGACCGTATCGCGGGCGATCCACACGCCCGAAAAGGTGGCGAATTCGACGCGGCTGAAAGTCAACCAGGCGATCGCCATCACCGGTTATACGACCAATGCCATGGCGCGCAGCCTGAGGCTCGGCCGGTCGAACATGATCCTGGTTGTCGCCCCCGATATGGGTGATCCGAACTTCTCCAACATTCTCGTCGGCCTGGAAAACGAGGCACGCGCGCATGGCTACGGCATCCTGATCGGCCATACGCAGAACGATCCGCAGCGCGGGCTGGAATATCTGAAATTCCTGAATTCCAACCAGGCGGCCGGCTTGATCCTGTTCACCGGCATCCTGCCCTTCGGCCACCAGAGCATGACCGCACGCCTGCCGCCCAGTGTCGGCGTCTTCGAGCCGGTCTATAATGGCGGCATCCCCTATGTCGGGGTGGACGATATCGAGGGCGCGCGCAAGGCCGTCGACCTCTTGATCGCCGAGGGCCACCGCAAGATCGCCTTCATCGGCGATTCGCGCACGCGGCTTGCCTATAGCCGCCGCCGGCAGGGCTACGACGCCGGACTGGATGCCGCCGGCGTGCCGGTCAACGAACGGACCATCCTGGAAGGTGACGGCACGATCGAGAGCGGGCGCCTTGCGCTCGAACAGCTCTTCATGCGCGACACGCTGCCGAGCGCCTTCATGTGCGTCAACGACCAGACCGCCATTGGCGTGATGATCGGACTTGGCGCGCGCGGCTATGACATTCCGACCGATTTTTCCGTGACCGGTTTCGACGACGTGCCGCAAGCGAGCTTCATGACACCGTCGCTGACGACGATCCGCCAACCGCGCACCGCCATCGGCAAGAGCGCCATGGCACTGCTCTTCGAACTGCTGTCCGACAACGAGCCGGCCGAAACGGAAATCCTGCTTCGACCGGACCTGATCGTGCGCAATTCGGTTTCGGCGCCGGCGCGGCGCTTTGTGCGCCGATAGAACATTTCCAGCGAACCAGAACTCAGGAAAAGCCCTAGCCGTAGCGACGCTGCGCCGGCCTCGGCGTGCGCTGCACGCGCTCGGCCGAGACGGTGAACCGGTCGACAAGTCCCTTCAACGTCGTGCTGATCTGCATCAGATTGTGCGTGGCCGCATTTGTTTCCTCGACCATGGCGGCGTTCTGCTGGGTCATCTGATCCATGCTGCCGACCGCCGTGTTGATCTCGGAGATGCCGGCCGACTGCTCGCGGGCGGAATTGCTCATGGCGTCGATATGCGCATTGATAAACACCACCTGCTCGCCGATGTGATGCAGCGCCTCGCCGGTCTTGTGCACCAGGGACACGCCGAGCTGCACGTCCTCGAAAGACTTATCGATCAGCGACTTGATCTCCTTGGCCGCCTCTGCGGATTTTTGGGCGAGTTCGCGCACCTCCTGCGCCACGACGGCAAAGCCCTTGCCGGCCTCGCCCGCCCGCGCCGCCTCGACGCCGGCATTTAGCGCCAGAAGGTTGGTCTGGAAGGATATCTGGTCGATCACGCCGATGATCTGGGTGATCTTGCCGGAGGATTCCTGGATCGCCCCCATGGCGGTGACGGCCTGTTCGACGATCTGGCCGGAGCGCTTGGCCTCTTCCGTGGCGCTGCCGACGACGCGGCGGGCTTCCTCGGCGCGGATCGCCGCCTCGCGGGAAATGGTGGTGATCTCCTCGACGGCTGCGGCCGTCTCTTCCAGCGACGCCGCCTGCTGCTCGGTGCGCTTGGCCATATCGTCGGTGGCATTGACCAGCTCGCCGGAATTGCCAGCCGCATCCTCGGCCGCCGTCACGATGGCGCCCAGCGTGTCGTCCAGTTTCTCGATGGCGGCATTGAAATTGGAGCGCAGCCGCTCGAACTGCAGGGCGAGCGGCTTGGCGATGGAGGCGGTGAGATCGCCGCCGGCAAGCCGGTTGAGCGAGGTGTCGAGCGCGCTCAGCGCCTCCTCCTGCTCGGCGTTGCGGGCCTGCCGCTCGGCTTCCGCTTTCTCGCGCTCTTCCTGAAGGGCCTCCAGATAGACGGAGATCGCATAGTCCATATCGACAAGCGCCGCCTTCACAATGGCGGTGATTTCGCCGCTGATCGCCGCCGCCTTCTTGCGGTAGAGAAATCCTTCGAGATGCCTTGCGATGACACCCTCGACGATCGCCTCCAGGATCAGCGCATAGCCGCCGATATACCAGCGCGGCTCGAGGCCGAGGCGGGCATGGGTCTTGCCGATCGTGGTGACGGCATCGACATATTGCGTGTCGAACCTCGCCGAGCCGATCACTTCCCAATGCTTGACCTGGCGCCCCTTGGCGCTCTGGATATGCGCCTCGTTGGCAAAGAACCGGGCGGTCTCCGGCGTCGCTCGGGCTTTGGCGTAGAAAATATCGAGGGCACCATCGAGTGATGCCGAGATCGTCGGCAAGGCGTTTTTCAGCGCCTCCCGCTGGGCCGTGTCAAAATTGACGAACTGGAGACGTTCGTTGAGCTGCTGGGTCTTGCTATCGTGCGCCGACATCCGAAAAATCCTTTGCTGCGGAAGGCAACTGGCGCCAAGTCCCGAATCAGGAGATCGGCTTCCGGTTTGTCGTGAGTTTTTGCAGTTGATAGTAAATAAACACTATAGGTGAAGCAGAAATACTTTCCTTGAAATTGACGAACGGCAATTTTTAATCGAAAATATCCGATAAGACAGAATTATTGTTATAAACGACACCAATGAAGACCAATAAAACCAATGCTATAAAATACAACAAAAGTATAAGCCTCACCCTACGTGAGGCGAAGCGCTCTGCGGCTCAAAATAAAAGGGCGCCACAAGCGCGCCCTTCGAATTCAGGTGACGCCGGTAGCAATCAGACGTAGCGGTTGACCACGTTTTCCAGAAGTTCCTGCTTGCCGGAGCGCGGCTTCGGATTGACGCCGTGGTTCAACACATAGGCTTCCAGAGCTTCGAGCGACGAGCCGCCCGAAAGGACCTTCTGCGCCTCCGCGGACTGCCAGCCGGCGTACCGGTCGGCGAGCGGACCGGACAGGGCCTTGTCCTCGATCATCTTCGCCGCAGCCTTCAGGCCGCGCGCGCAGCAATCCATGCCGCCGATATGGCCGATCAGCAGGTCTTCCGGATCGATCGACTGGCGGCGCAGCTTCGCATCGAAGTTCGTGCCGCCCGTGGTGAAGCCGCCGCCGGCGAGAACCTGATAGAAGGCCAGCGCCATTTCCGGCACATTGTTGGGGAACTGATCGGTATCCCAGCCGGACTGGTAGTCGTTGCGGTTCATGTCGATGGAGCCGAAGATGCCCAGCGCATTGGCCAGTGCCAGCTCGTGCTCGAAGGAGTGGCCCGCCAGGATCGCGTGGCCCTGCTCGATATTCACCTTCACCTCGTTTTCCAGGCCGTATTTCTTGAGGAAGCCGAAGACCGTCGCAACGTCGTAATCGTACTGGTGCTTGGTCGGCTCCTGCGGCTTGGGCTCGATCAGGATCGCGCCCTTGAAGCCGATCTTGTGCTTGTATTCGACGACCATGTTGACGAAGCGGCCGAGCTGATCGAGCTCCTGGCCGAGATTGGTGTTGAGCAGCGTCTCGTAGCCCTCACGGCCGCCCCACAGCACGTAGTTGTCGCCGCCGAGGCGGTGCGTGGCGTCCATGCAGGTCTTCACCGTCGCGGCGGCGAAAGCGAAAACGTCGGGATCCGGGTTCGTCGCGGCACCGCCCATATAGCGGCGGTTGGAGAAGAGGTTCGCCGTGCCCCAGAGCAGTTTCACGCCGGTCTCGGCCTGTTTCTTGGCGAAATAATCGACGATCTCGTTGAGGTTCTTCGTGTTCTCGACAAAGTCCTTGCCCTCGGGGCGCACATCCGCGTCGTGGAAGCAGTAGAAGGGAACGCCGAGCAGCTGGAAGAATTCGAAGGCGACATCGGCCTTCATCTTCGCCGCCTGCATCGAGTCCTCGAACCACGGGCGCTCGAAGGTCTGGCCGCCGAAGGGGTCGCCGCCCGGCCAGACGAAGGTGTGCCAATAGGCGACGGCAAAGCGCAGATGGTCTTCCATGCGCTTGCCCGCGACGATCTCGTCGGGATTGTAGTGGCGGAAGGCCAGCGTGTTGGTGCTGTCGGGACCTTCATATTTGATCTTGGCGATATCGCCGAAAAAGCCGGTAGCCATGGTCTCTCCTCTTGAACGGGTGGGGTCAGTAAGCGGCGCGGATGGCCGGATAGAGCCGGCGGTAGCGCTGATAGGCATCCTCATAGGCCGCGCCGAGCGCTGCCTCGGGTTCGATGGTCTCCGCGGTCACGGGCGCCGAGCAGACCGCGACGGGGTCGGCACCAGCAGCCGCGATCAGGCCGAGGCGGGCGGCGCCGAAAGCGGCGCCGAAATCGCCGTCCGCCGGGAGATCGACGGGAAGGCCGAGCGCCGTGGCGATGGATTTCAGCCAGTAGCGCGAGCGCGAGCCGCCGCCGATCGCCGTGACGCGCGACAGCGTGGTGCCGGCGGATTTCAGGGCTTCGAGACTGTCGCGGATGGCGAAGGACACGCCCTCCAGCACCGCCTGGGTCAGCACGACGCGGCCGCTCTCATGGCCAAGCCCGAGAAAAGCGCCGCGGATGGCGGCATCATTGTGCGGCGTGCGCTCGCCGGAGAGATAGGGCAGGAAGGTGACGCCGGACGGCGCCTGCAGCGTCTCGCCCAGTTCCTTCGTGAGGTCGGCGGCAGAGGCGCCGGTCACGCGCGAATGCCAGTTCAGGGCATCGGTGGCGGAGAGGATGACGCCCATCTGGTGCCAGGTGGCAGGCAGCGCATGGCAGAAGGCATGGACGGCGCTTTCCGGGTTCGGAAGGTAGCTGGCATTGGCGGCAAACAGCACGCCCGAGGTGCCGAGCGACACGAAGGCCGCGCCCTCGCGCACCGTGCCCATGCCGCAGGCCGAGGCGGCATTGTCGCCCGCCCCGCCGGCCACCACGACGCCGTCGCCGAGGCCCCATCGGGCGGCAAGCTCCGGGCGAAGGATGCCGGCCGCATCCGTGCCTTCCACCAGCCCCGGCATCTGGCGCTCTTCGAGATCCGTCGCGGCGAGAAGCTCGGCCGACCATTTGCGCGCGCCGGTATCGAGCCAGGAGGTGCCGGCGGAATCCGACATTTCCGACAGGTACTCGCCGGTCAGCCAGACGCGTAGAAAGTCCTTCGGCAGCAGGACCCAGCGGACTTTCGCGAAGATATCCGGCTCGTTGTTCTTCACCCAGGCGAGTTTCGGCGCGGTGAAACCGGGGAAGACGATGTTGCCGGTGATCTTGCGAAAACGCGGATCGGCATCGAGGCTTGCCGCCTCGCGATGGCTGCGCGTGTCGTTCCACATAATGCAGGGCCGCAGCACCTTGTCCTCGGCATCGAGCAGGGTCGCGCCGTGCATATGGCCGGACAGGCCGATGCCGCGCACCGCCGAAAGCTCAGCGGGATGGACGGCGCGCAGGCCGGCGATCGCCTCTTCCGTCGCGCGGATCCAGTCGGCCGGGTCCTGCTCCGACCAACCGGCATGCGGGCGCTCGGTCGCAACCTCCTTGCCGGTCGCCGAGCCGATGACGCGCTGGTCGCCATCGATGAGCATGGCCTTGACACCCGACGTGCCCAAGTCGATCCCGAGATACATGTGCTCTCCTATTCCTCGTCCGGGCCGGCCGGCGGAAGATTGTCCTTGATGAAGATGTCGAGGCGGATGCGCTCCTGCGCAGCATTGACCGACAGGCCATCCGCCTTGGCGCGCAGCACACGAATGGCGCTGCGCACCTCATGGCCGGCATCCTGGTTGAGCACGGCGTCGATGACCCCGCTTTCGAGCGCACCACGGGTCTCGCCGGTGAGTTCGTGCACGATCACGCACAGGTCCGTGCCGCGCGCCGCCAGCGCCTTCAGCAGACCGCGGTTACCGGCGCCGAGATTGTAGATGCCGGCGAGATCGGGCACGGCCGCGAGGCAATCGGCGATCAGTTTGAAAGACAAGTCCGGATCGTCCTGGCCCTCCAGCACCGGCAGGATGGCGCGGGCGTCCGGCATGGCCGACATGGCGGTGAGAAACCCTTCGAGGCGCTCGCCGTGGTCGCGCACGCGCATCGAGCCGGCGAGCACCGCCACCGGCCCCGGCCGGTGGCCGAGAAAACGGCCCATCAGGCTGCCGGCGGTGCGGCCGGCGGCGATGTTGTCGACGCCGATGAAGTGATCGCGCGCGGATCCCGCGAGGTCGGAGACCAGGGTGACGACCGGAACGCCCGCCTCCCGCGCACGGTCGATCGAAGCGAAGACCTCGGGCGCATCGACCGCCACGGCCGCGATGCCGGAAACGCCCTCGGCGACAGCCGCATCAATTGCATTCGCGAGCGCCGCCGCATTGAAAGCCGGAACTGTCACGATGGAGAGGAGCGTGCGCTCGATGGCGGAATGCAGGCCGGCGCGGCGCACCTCCGCTTCGAGGCCACGCATGAAAGGATTGTCGCCCTCGGGCAGGATGAAGACGAGCGGATAGACGCGGCTCTTGGCGAGGTTGGCCGCCGCGACATCGCGTACATAGCCGAGCGATGCAATCGCCGCCTCGACCTTGGCCTTGGTGACGCCGCGCACACCCGGCCGATCGTTCAAAACACGATCGACAGTGGCAAGGCTCACGCCCGCTTCCGCGGCAATGTCATGGACTGTGGGTCTCATCGCTCCTCCGTGCCGAGACCCTTAGAGGAATTTTTGATGTACGTAAATCAGAAATTTTCCAATGCCGTTTCCGGCATGGATTTTTTCAGCCGGAAAGGCGTTTGCTGAAGGCGTTGGTAAAGGTAATTTCGCCCGAATTTTCATCGGCTTGCGCGAGCGCGACGTCCAGAAAGCCATCCGTCACGCGCACCAGCGCGAAACCGCCGAGAAAGGCGGCGACCGGCTTGAAGATGTCATGGCCCGCGCTGTTGTAGATCATCGGGGTCGGGTGCTCGTGGCCGTGGAAGATGCCGACGATAGTGTAGCCCTGGAGCACATCGAGCAGGGCCGCACGCTCCGCATCCGTCCACCAATGGGCAGGACCGGCCCCATGCGAATCGAAGGTCTCCGCCGCCGGGTCCCAGTGCTCGGTGGAGAACTGGTCCCAGCCGTAATGCTGGAACAGAATCACCGGGCGGCCATCGGCCGCGGCGTCCGCAAGGTCCTGCTTCAGCCAGGCAAGGCCGCTGACGGCATGCTTCGTGTCGTCGCCGCCGAAGCGCTGAAGCTGCACGAGATGCAGGCCGCCCCAATCCCAGGAATAGTTGTCGGAATCGATGTCGTAGTTCCCCGCCGGCACGGGCGCCTTGTAGAACACGGTGGAGCGGTGGTTCAGCTCGACATAATCGCGCAACTCGCGCCGGTACCAGTCGATATGCGGCGCCACGCCGTCCTGGTCGAGATCGTGATTGCCGAGGCCGTTATAGACGGGATAGTGCACCCGGTCCGGCCCCGTGCCCTGCTGGTAGCGGCTGGCGAACTGCTGCAGCTGGCGCCCCTCACCCGGCACCTTTACCTGCCCGCCGCCGTCGTCCGTCATGTCGCCGCCGAGCACGAGGCCGAGCGGTGTCGCGATCCGCGTGCCGGCGCTGGCGAGGCCCGAGGGCTTGCCGCCGATCTCGACCGGCCAGGTGAGATCGGCGACCGAATTCAGCGCCGCGACATGGCGCAGCAGCGCCGCATCGGTCTTGCCCTCGGCCGCGCAATTCGGGCTCAGGCTATCGGCCGAGACGAGACAGGCATGCACGTCGCAGGAAAACAGGAAGGTCGCATCCGTCGCCGGCCGCGCGCCTTGCGCCATCGCTGCAAGGCGCGGCAGAGCGAGCGACAGGCCGAGACCACCGGCTCCGATAAGGAAATGGCGGCGCGTGAGACGGAAGGGCATGCGGACGCTCCGATGAAAAGAACAGACGACCACATTCTGAATCAGGATGACGCCAAGGTACAGCGCCGCTTGAGGGGCGAGGACGGACTTGCTACCAAAACGGTGACGGAGGCCACCGATGAAACTCACCTATCACACGCTCGACGTTTTCACCCGGACCCGCTTCGGCGGCAATCCGCTGGCCGTGGTGCTCGATGCGGACCGCCTGACGGACGCGGAGATGCAGACCATCGCCCGCGAATTCAACTATTCCGAAACGACCTTCGTGCTGCGCCCGAAGGACAAGGCCCACACGGCCCATGTGCGGATCTTCACGCCGACCGTCGAAGTACCCTTCGCCGGCCATCCCAATGTCGGCACCGCCTATGCGCTGGCGCTCGCCGACGATGCGGCGGAGGAATTCCTCTTCGAGGAAGCCGCCGGTCTCGTGCGGGCGAAAATCCTGCGCATCGATGGCGAGGTCGACGCGGTGCAGCTGACCGCGCCGCAGCCGCTGAGCGTCGGCAAAACCTTCACGCCGGCCAGCGTCGCGGCCTGCCTGTCGCTCGACGAGGCGGATATCGCACTTTCCGGGCACCAGCCCTGCATCGCCTCCGTCGGCCTCGGCTTCATCGTCGTGGAGATCGCCACACGCGATGCCCTGCGGCGCGCCAAGGTTGATATGGCGGCCTTCGCCGCCATCCTGCCGACGGACCATGCCGATGCGATCTATTTCTACTGCCGGGAATTGTCAGACGAGGATGGCGCGGTGGATTTCACCGCCCGGATGTTCGCACCCTTCGACGGCCTGCCGGAAGATCCGGCGACCGGAAGCGCCACGGCGGCGACCTGCGCGCTTCTGGCAAAACTCGCGGGCGGCGCGGCGCGGCGCTTCAAGGTGGCGCAGGGCATCGATATGGGACGACCGAGCCTGCTCTCCATCGCGGTCGACGCCGATGGCAGGGTTCACATCGGCGGCGCCTGCGTACCGGTGATGAGCGGCACGCTCAGCGTCTGATCAATGGCCGCCGCCACCGCCGCCCACGGCCTGCGGCTTGCGGATCGCCAGCACGCAGACGATGAGCGTGGCGAAAAGGCCCGTCAGCAGCAGGAAGATATCGATGAAGGACAGGATATAGGCCTGCTGCTGCACCATGCCGGCCATCTTCTTGATCGCGATCGTCTGACCGTCGAGCCCATGGGCGGTGAAATTCGCCGCCATGTTGCGCAGCTGGTCGACAGCCTCGGGATTGCCCCACTGAACATGTTCGGACAGGCGCTGATAGTGCTCCTGCGAGCGCTGGGTCAGGATCGTGTTGATGACCGCCAGCCCCACGGCGCCGCCGAGGTTGCGCGTCAGGTTGAACAGGCCGGACGCATTGCGGATACGGTCGGGCGGCAGCGTGCCGAGCGCGACGTTGTTGATCGGCACCATGCAGATCATCAGCGAGCAGCCGCGCAGGATCTGCGGCACCAGAAGCTCGTAGAAATCCCAGTCGGCCGTCATGCCCGTCATCGACCAGGTGCCGAGTGCAAAGCCGCCGAAACCTATCATCATCATGACGCGCGGATCGAGCCGTGACGACATCATGCCGGCGATCGGCGCGGTGAGGAACATGGCAAGGCCGGAGACGAACATGGTTTCGCCGATCATCAGCGAATCGTAGCCGCGGATGCGCGCCAGATAGAGCGGATAGAGATAGGTCAGGCCATAGAGGCCGATGCCCATCACGAAGGAGAAGATCGAGCCGAAGGCGAAATTCCGGTTGGCGAAGGCGCGCAGATCCACCACGGGGAACGGCACCTTGAAGGCCCGCCAGAAGAACACGGTCGCGCCGACAACCACTGCGACGGAGCCGAGCACGATATGCTCGTCGCTGAACCAGTCCTTGTTGTTGCCCTCTTCGAGCACGTATTCCAGCGAGCCGAGGAAGACCGCCATCGAGATGAGGCCCCACCAGTCAAAACGCTTGATCAGATTGAATTCCGGCTTGTCGAAATCGATCAGATTGAAGGTCAGGATCGTGACGATGATGCCGGGAATGATGTTGACGAGAAACAGCCAGTGCCAGGAGAAGGCGTGGCTGAGATAGCCGCCGACCGTCGGGCCGATGGTGGGCGCGAGCGTCGCGACGAGGCCGATCATCGGCGAGACGACGGAGCGCTTGGAGGGCGGAAAAATGGTGAAGGCCGCCGCAAAGACGGAGGGGATCATGCCGCCGCCGATGAAGCCCTGGATGGCGCGGTAGACGATCATCTGGTCGATATTCGTCGCGGTGGCGGCAAGCGCGCTGGCCAGCGTGAAGCCGGCGGCCGAGAAGCTGAACAGGATGCGCGTCGAGACGATGCGCGCCAGCGTGCCCGACAGCGGTATCATGATCACTTCGGCGATCAGATAGGAGGTCTGCACCCAGGCGATCTCGTCGGCGCCGGCGCCAAGGCCGGCCTGGATTTCCGAGAGCGAGGCGGAGACGATCTGGATGTCGAGGATCGACATGAACATGCCGAAGACCATCGCGAAAAAGGCGATGACGCGGCGGACGGGAACTTTATCGGCCTGCGCGGGGGCCGCCATCAGGGCGCCTGCGGTCGGTTGAGCGGTCGCGGCCATGGCCCGCGTTCCTTCTGGAAGCACGGCAGCCAGATGCCGGCTGCGCAATGCGGTCAAAACAATGCTTTCAGTCTTACTCGGCCTTGGCGCCCGGCGCCGTACGGCTGTCGACATCGACGACGACGCTGAGGCCGGCGCGCAGCTTGCCGGTATCCAGCACGTCCTTCGGGATCGCGATGCGGACCGGCACGCGCTGGGTGACCTTGGTGAAGTTGCCCGTGGCGTTTTCCGCCGGCAAAAGCGAGAAGACCGAGCCGGACGCAGGCGCGATGGACGCGACGGTGCCGATGATGTCGTCTTGCTCATAGGCATCGACATGCAGGTGCACCTTGGAGCCCGGCACGAGATGGGCGATCTGCGTTTCCTTGAAGTTCGCCTCGATATAGAGGTCCTTCACGGGAACCAGCGCCGCAAGACGGCCGCCGGCCGAAACGAGGTCGCCGACCTGGACCGAAATGTTCCCGATGACGCCATCATAGGGCGCCTTCAGCACGGTGAAGCCGAGGTCGCGCACCGCCTTGTCGCGGGCCAGCTCCAGCGAGCGGATGCCGCTGTCGGATTCGGCGCGCTGCGCCTGAAGCACCGCGATGCTTGCCTTGGCGGACACGATGTTGGCATCCGCACCGACGAGATTGGCCTTGGCCTGATCGAGCGCCACGGTCGCGCTGTCGAGCGAGGCGGTCGTGCCGACTTCCTTGTTCGCCAGTTCCTTGGCACGCTTTTCGGCCACTTCCGCGCCGCTGAGCGCGGCCTGATAAGCAGTCTTCTGGGCTTCCGCCTGGGCGAGCGCCGCCTTGGCGCCTTCGATCTGCGCGTCGATGCGGTGAAGCGCCAGCTTCTGCGTGGCGATCTGCGCCTCGGCCTGTTCGCGGGCGAGCAGGTAGTCGCCATCATCGAGCGTGACCAAGGGATCACCGGCCTTGACCGCCTGGTTGGCAACGACATTCACCGCCGCGACATAACCGGAAACCTTCGGCGAGATGGAGGCGATATCGCCTTCGATATAGGCATCATCCGTCGAGATCATGAAGCGGCCATGCGTCCACCACTGGTAACCGTACCAGCCGGCGGCGGACAGCAGCGCGAGGCCGACGATCGGCAGCATGAAGCGACGGCCGCCCTTCTTCTTCTCGGGCTCCGATACGGCGGCGGCAGGCGCAGGCGCCTCGGCGGTCGTCACCGGATTTGCCTCGGCGGTTTCAGCCTGGAAATCATCGTTAACCGGGCGAACCTTCGCCGTGCCGGCGCCATGGGAAGTCGACATGCGCATGCCACCATTCTTGGGATGGAAAAATGAACTGAACCGTTCGGTTCGATTTGACATAGACCTGTTTATCCCGCATATCAAGTGAAATCGAACCAAGCGGTTCGAAATAGTTAACCGCACCGTTTCAACTGGAAAGGCCGATGGACACCACGGAAGACAGACTGGCTGCCCCGCGCACGGGTCGCCGCGCGGCGGGCGAGGACCCGGCCAAGCGCGAGCAGATTCTCGACGGGGCCAAGCGCGTGTTCATGGAGCAGGGCCTCGAGGCCGCCAGCATGAACGACATCACGCGCGCCGCCGGTGTCTCCAAGGGCACGATCTATGTCTATTTCGAGAACAAGGAAGACCTGTTCGGCGACATGATCGAGCGCGAGCGCCGTCGGCTCACCGAAACGATCCGCCATGCGCTGGACAGCGGCCAGCCGCTCGACGAGGTGCTCAAGGCGTTCGGCATGCTGTTTGCCGCGCATATGACGGCGGATCAGACGATCCGCGCCATGCGCATGGTGATCGCTGCCAATCACCGCCTGCCGAGCCTCTGCAGCCGCTTCTTCTCGACATCGTCGATCAACCCGGTCTCGGTGCTGCAGGATTATCTCGACCGCCAGGTCGCTGCCGGCATCCTGACCTGTGAGGACACCATGCACGCGGCCAAGCAGTTCCTCGAACTCACCACCGTCGGCCTATTCAAGCCCCGCATCTTCGGCGCCATGGAAGAGGTGCCGGCGAAAGCCACGATCGAGAAGAACGTCCTTTCGGCGATCCGCATGTTTCTTGCGGCCTATGGCGTAAAACCCTAGGACCGGTCGATCGAAAGGTCGGGATTTCGTCCCGCAATCCGGGCGTGGCCGCGTCAAAATCCGGCCGGCGCTCACCAATCAGATGACGAAATCGTGATAACGGCCCGAACGGCGGCGGATTTGCTTGTCAGCAGTCAAAATCGCCATACATACGGAACTCCATTCTCAAACCGTATTTAAGGAGAGGAAGACCGGATGGACAGCATTCTTGCGCTCATGCAAGACCCGGCCGCATGGATTGCCCTTGTCACGCTTGTCGTGATGGAAGTGGTTCTCGGTATCGACAACCTTATCTTCATTTCGATCCTGACCAACAAGCTGCCACCCGAACATCGCGAGCGCGCCCGCCGCATCGGCATCGGCCTTGCGCTCGTCATGCGCCTTGCCCTCCTCGGCACCGTCGCGTGGATCGTCCAGCTCACCACCCCGGTCTTCACGCTCTTCGATCACCCCTTCTCCTGGAAGGACATGATCCTGATCGCCGGCGGTCTCTTCCTCGTGTGGAAGGCGACCAAGGAAATCCACCACAATGTGGACCCGGTCGATCACAAGGAAGACATGGTGGGCGGTGCGGTCACGACGAGCTTCGCCTCGGCCATCGGCCAGATCCTGGTGCTCGACCTCGTCTTCTCGATCGACAGCATCATCACCGCCGTCGGCATGACGCCGCATCTGCCGATCATGGTGGTCGCCGTTCTCGCCGCCGTAACGGTCATGCTTCTGGCCGCCACGCCGCTTGCCAACTTCATCGAGAAGAACCCGACGATCGTCATGCTGGCGCTCGCCTTCCTTCTGATGATCGGCACGACGCTGATCGCCGAAGGCATGGGCCTGCACGTGCCCAAGGGCTACATCTACGCCGCCATGGCCTTCTCGGCGCTCGTCGAGGTCTTGAACATGGTCTCGCGCAATGCGCGGCAGAGGAAAAAATCAGGCGGACACTGACGCGAAGACTTCTTCCATATGCGGCGGCGTCTCCCCCAGAAGGGAGATGCCGGCAGGCACTAGGGGTCTGGAGAACCGGCGGGAGGCAATCCCGCCGGTTTTGTTTTCAGGGAGGGTCGAAGACGGGCCGGACGGGTGGGGAGCTCGCCTGCCGTTTCGTTGGCCGCAGGGAGAAACCGGAAAAATCCCTGCGTTCTCCATCTCCGTCATGTCCGGTTGACACGGCCCGTCTTCCCTTGGCAAACCTTGGGACGGAGGAATTGTTCCGAAAAGAGCGCATGCGTTTCCGTTGCCCGTCAACGGAACCCGAAGGCGTCGACGGAATTCCATCCGAACATCGTCCCGCCGCACGGACCCAGACATGACCCTTGAGCAGACCTTCGCCTTCATCGTCATCGCGCTTATGATGGCGGCGTTCATATGGGGGAGGTTCCGCTACGATCTCGTCGCCTGCTGTTCGCTTCTTTTGGCGCTGGCGCTCGGAATCGTGCCCTTCGACAAAGCCTTTTCCGGCTTTTCCGACGATATCGTCATCATCGTCGCGAGCGCCCTGATGGTGAGCGCGGCGGTCGCCCGCTCCGGCATCGTCAATCTGGCGGTGAAGCGCTTCTTCCCCAACCTCATCGCCAAACAGAGCCAGCTCGCGCTGCTGCTCGTCTCGGTCGCGGTGCTCTCGGCCTTCATCAAGAATATCGGCGCGCTGGCCATCATGATGCCGCTCGCCTTCCAGTTCGCCAAGAAATCCAACACGTCGGCCTCGAAATTCCTGATGCCCATGGCGTTTGCCGCCCTGCTCGGCGGCCTGATGACGCAGATCGGCACCTCGCCCAACATCGTCGTTTCGCGGCTGCGCCAGGAAATCACCGGCGAGAGCTTCACCATGTTCGACTTCACACCCGTCGGCGCGGTGCTGGCGGTCTGCGGCATCCTCTTCATGCTGTTCTTCAACCGCATCGTGCCGGAGCGGGAAAACGGCAATGCGAGCATCGAGGAATCGCTGGAGGCCTCGGCTTATTCCTCCGATGCGACGGTGGAGGAAGGTTCGCCCTCGGTCGGAAAATCCCTCAACGAAATCCTGCGCAACGGCGATGGCGACGTGATCGCCACCGCCATCATTCGCGGCCACGTGCATCTTGCGCCGCTCCCGGACGTGCGGCTCGCCGCCGGCGACACGATCCTGATGGAGGGCACGGCGAGCGCGCTCGACAAGGTGGTCTCCGCCGCCGGCCTGACGCTTTCCGGCAAGCCGATCCAGGCCGGGCGCGGCGAAGCCGACGAGATCAGCGCCATCGAAGTCGTCGTCGGCAACGAATCCCGCCTCATCGACATCTCCGCCCGCTCCATCGCGCTCTTCCATTCCTACGGCATCAATCTGCTCGCCGTCAGCCGCCAGGGCCAGCGCCTGCGCGAAAAGCTCTCCGCCGTGCGGCTGCGCCCCGGCGACGTGATCGTCATCCAGGGCAACAACCGGGCGCTGCCGACCCTTCTGCCGGAGCTCGGCCTGCTGCCGCTGGCGCAACGCGAAATCCTGCTCGGCTCACCGCGCAAGGCGATCATTCCCGTGCTGGTCCTGATTGCCGCCATGGCCTCCACCGCGCTCGGTTTCGTGCCGGTCGCGACCGGCTTCTTCGCCGCCGCCGTCGCCATGGTGCTGTTCCGCGCCGTGCCGCTGCGCGAGGCCTATGGCGCGCTCGACGGGCCGATCCTCGTGATGCTCGCGGCCCTCATTCCCGTGTCCGACAGCCTGCGCACGACGGGCGCCAGCGAACTCATCGCCGGCTGGCTCGGCGCCGTCGCCGTGCACTTGCCGCCCTTCGGCGCGCTTGCCCTCATCCTCTTGACGGCGATGGCGGTGACGCCCTTCCTCAACAATGCCGCGACCGTGCTCGTCATGGCGCCGATTGCCGCAAGCTTCGCGGGCGCCCTGCATTACAAGCCCGAGGCCTTCCTGATGGCGGTGGCGATCGGCGCGGGCTGCGACTTCCTCACGCCCGTCGGCCACCAGTGCAACACGCTGGTCATGGGGCCGGGCGGCTACAAATTCGCCGATTATCCGCGCGTCGGCCTGCCGCTCTCCTTCCTCATCGTACTCGTCAGCATTCCCGCACTGCTCGTCGTCTGGCCGTTGCAATAGCGCAGGCGGAGTTTTTCTTGACGCGCCGGGCTGAATATGGTCTCAACCAGCCCAACGGAAAGCCCATTCCGCCCATGTAAAACGGCACAAAACCGGGCTCTTCCTCCCATAAGTCAAGACGGGCCCCATCATGAGCACTTCCGGAACCGCGTCCGGCGTTCGCGTACGCATCGCACCCTCCCCGACCGGCGAACCCCACGTCGGCACCGCCTATATCGCGCTGTTCAACTATCTCTTCGCCAAGAAGAACAACGGCACCTTCATCCTGCGCATCGAGGATACGGACGCCACGCGCTCGACGCCGGAATTCGAACAGAAGGTGCTGGACGCGCTGAAATGGTGCGGGCTGAAATGGTCGGAAGGTCCGGATATCGGCGGCCCCTATGGTCCCTATCGCCAGTCCGACCGCAAGGACATCTACCGCCCTTACGTCGACAAGATCGTTGCCAACGGCCATGGCTTCAAGTGCTTCTGCACGCCCGAGCGGCTGGAGCAGATGCGCGAGGCGCAGCGCGCCGCCGGCAAGCCGCCGAAATATGACGGCCTCTGCCTGCATCTCTCCGCCGAAGAAGTGACGAAGCGCGTCGACGCCGGCGAGCCGCATGTCGTTCGCATGAAGATTCCGACCGAGGGTTCCTGCAAGTTCGTCGACGGCGTCTATGGTCCCGTCGAAATTCCGTGGGAAGCAGTCGACATGCAGGTCCTGCTCAAGGCCGACGGCATGCCGACCTATCATATGGCGAACGTCGTCGACGACCACATGATGAAGATCACCCATGTGGCGCGCGGCGAGGAGTGGCTGGCCTCGGTGCCCAAGCACATCCTCATCTATCAATATCTCGGTCTCGAGCCGCCGGTCTTCATGCACCTGTCGCTGATGCGCAATCACGACAAGTCGAAGCTGTCGAAACGCAAGAACCCGACCTCGATCTCCTATTACTCGGCGCTCGGCTACCTGCCGGAAGCGCTGATGAACTTCCTCGGCCTGTTCTTCATCCAGATCGCCGAGGGCGAAGAGCTTTTGACCATGGAGCAGCTCGCCGAAAAGTTCGATCCGGAGAACCTCTCCAAGGCCGGCGCGATCTTCGACATCCAGAAGCTCGACTGGCTGAACGGCCGCTGGCTGCGCGAGCAGCTGACCGAGGAGCAGTTCACCCAGCGTGTGTTGGAATGGGCGATGGAGAACGACCGCATCCGCCAGGGCCTGAAGCTGTCGCAGTCGCGCATCTCCAAGCTCGGCGAACTGCCCGATCTCGCCGGCTTCCTGCTGAAGTCGGATCTCGGCCTGACGCCGGAAGCTTTCGCCAAGGTGAAATCCACGCCGGAAGAAATTCTCGAAGTTTTGAACCAGGTCCAGCCGGATCTCGAAAAGATGCCGGAATGGACCGTTGAGAGCATCGAGGCGGAACTGCGCGCCAGTGCCGACCGGCTCGGCAAGAAGCTGAAGGTCGTGGTGGCCCCGCTCTTCGTCGCCGTCTCCGGCTCGTCGCGCTCGCTGCCGCTGTTCGACTCGATGGCCATCCTCGGCCGCTCCGTCGTGCGCCAGCGCCTCAAGGTCGCCGCGCAGGTCGTGGCCTCGATGGTCGGCGGCGGGAAATGAGATTGCGTAAGGCATAGATGAACTATCGGCTTAGCATCACGTCAGACAGCACCTACGAACGGCTTATCGCTGAGTTGGAATTCAGCGATGGCTCCATAGTGGTTGTGAGCCAAGAGCGTGATAATGATAGCTTTGAGATAGGTTTTTACGCCCCACACAGAGACAGTGCCGAATTGGTCAATAAGCCGATGCTTGTCGATTTGGAGGTGTTCATGACTGCAATCGCTAAGGCAAAAGAGCGGCTGCAGTTGTTGGATGTCTCCAAGGCATCGGCGGATTAGTACCGCGACCGATATCGGCAAAACACAAACTGGCCCAAAAAGCGAAAAACGATGACCGACACGAAGACAGAAACCGCCCTTTCCTCCGATCCGACGGAAGTCCGCCGCCAGAAGCTCGGCCAGCTGCGCGAGACGATCGGCGACGTCTATCCGGCGCATTTCCACCGTACCATGACCAATGCGGAACTGGCGGCGAAATACGAGACGCTGGAACTCGACACCGAGAGCGGCGACACCGTGACGGTTGCCGGCCGCGTCTATTCCTCGCGCAATTCCGGCATGTTCATGGATATCCATGACGCCTCGGGCAAGATCCAGATCTTCTCCCACAAGGATACGACCCCGGAAGAGGCGCGCGCACTGCTGCCGATGATCGACATCGGCGACATCATCGGCGTCACCGGCACCGTGCGCCGCACCAAGCGCGGCGAACTGACGATCAACGCGCAAGAGATCGTCATGCTGACCAAGTCGCTTCTTCCCATGCCGGAGAAGTGGAACGGCATTGCCGACGTCGAGATCCGCTATCGCAAGCGTCACCTCGATATTATGAGCAACGAGGAATCAAAGCTGCGTTTCCAGCAGCGTTCGAAGATCGTTTCGGGCATTCGCCGCTTCATGGAAAACGACGGCTTCATGGAAGTCGAGACGCCCATGCTGCACTCCGTCTATGGCGGCGCGACAGCCGAGCCCTTCAAGACGCACCACAACACGCTGAAGCTCGATATGTACCTGCGCATCGCGCCGGAACTGTTTTTGAAGCGCACGCTGGTTTCCGGCCTCACCGACAAGGTGTTCGAGATCAACCGCAACTTCCGCAATGAGGGCGTGTCGACACGGCACAATCCCGAATTTACCATGATGGAGTGCTACTGGGCCTATGCCGACTACGAGGACATCATGGACCTCGTGGAACGCCTCTTCGCCGAGCTTGCCGTCAAGATCCACGGCTCGACCGAGTTCGCCTATGGCGACAAGGAAATCTCCTTCAAGGGCCCGTTCAAGCGCGTGCCAATGCCTGACGCCGTCAAGGACGCGACCGGCATCGACTTCCTCGCGATCAAGACCGACGAGGAAGCCCGCGCCGCCGCCAAGGCGGCCGGCTTCGACGTCGAGAAGGACTGGACCTGGGGCGAATGCCTCGCCTTCATCTTCGAGGAGAAGGTCGAGGGCACGCTGATCCAGCCGAGCCACGTCACGCATTTCCCGAAGGATATCTCGCCCTTCGCCAAAGAAGTGCCGGGCGAGCCGCGCCTCGTCGAGCGTTTCGAGACCTATTGCAACACCTGGGAACTCGGCAACGCGTTTTCCGAACTCAACGACCCGGAAGAGCAGCGCGCCCGCATGGTCGAGCAGCTCGAACAGGCGCATGCCCGCGGCGAGAAGTCCAAGCAGCTCGACGACGAGTTCCTGGACGCCATCGACCAGGGCATGCCGCCGGCCGGCGGCCTCGGCATCGGCGTTGACCGCCTGATCATGCTGCTCACCAACGCCCCGTCGATCCGCGACGTCATCCTCTTTCCGGCACGGCGCGCGAAGGCGGATTGAGTTCGACGAGACACACAGACATTGTTGCCGCCACTTCGGTGAAACGAGGTGGCGGTATTTTTGTTTTGGGCTGGGGTTTTGGAACGCGCATTCGCCGCGCAGAGGTGCGGCGGCCCGAACTCAGGCGTCAATGCTCGCTTGAAGCGACCTCGTGCGAGCCTTCTTCAGCCGCTTCGGCATGTTCGCCGCCTTCGGCCGGCGCCTCGTGGCCGCCTTCCGCCTTGACTTCGCCATGGCCGGCGCTTTCCCCGTGCCCGCCTTCTTCGGCGACGGCATTGGGATCGACGCAATCTTCCCGCTCTTCCATCGCGGTCACGATGGTCTTGATCTCATCCAGCGAAAGCTCCTTGCGGGCACCGTAGAACTCGCCGTTCTCGGCCGGCTTGCCGTCCGTATAACGCGCAACGAAGGGCGCCGTCATGCCGGGAATGGCGGCGGGATTGCGGGCGAAAAGCACTTCGGCGCCGATGGCGCGGCCGCGCATGTCGGCACGGTTTTGCGGACCGGCGGCATCGAGCAGGATGATCTGGTAGAGATCGGCCGCCTCGTGATTGGACACGGCACCGGCAACACGCAGCGCCGTCTTGATGCGCACGTCGGCCTCCTTGGCCTCCGAGCGCACATATTTGCGCAGCCATTGCTGGCCGTTGCGGTCCAGCCGCACGGTGGTGACGAGGGTGCAGGCCGCACCCGAGACCTGTTCCGCCGGCGGGCCGAGCAGCGCCTCGCGCCCGACGATGATCGCCGCGGCGCCCGAGGCGCCGGTCAGCACCATGACACCGGCGACGATGATCAGAAGCTTTCGGGACAGGCGAAAGGACGTCGGGAGCAGCTTCACGGGCGGCAACTTCTCTTAAAACGCAGGAACACGAACGCGCCGAGAGCGCGCGAACTGTGCGCACTCTACAGGCAATCGCGTTTCGGAAGTTTTAAACGGCCGCGTGCGATTTCGGGACAGTTTTTGCGAATGATTTGCAATTGCGTTGACAGGGCGCGAAAGCCCCCTATAGTTTAATGCAACTCATTCGCAAAAGCAGATCAGGACATCCGATGCTCCGCCGATCCTTCAATGCCCTTCTTGCAAGCCTGCCCCTCTTGATGACCACGCCCGCGCTCGCGCAGGAAAAGCCGAAGGTGATCACCACCTTCACCATCATCGCCGACATCGCGGCGAATGTGGCGGGCGATGCGGCAACGGTGGAATCCATCACCAAGCCGGGCGCGGAGATTCACAACTACCAGCCGACGCCGCGCGATATCCTGAAGGCGCAGGACGCCAAGCTCGTTCTGTGGAACGGCCTCAATCTCGAGCTCTGGTTCCAGAAATTCCTGCGCAATCTCGGCGACGTGCCGAACGTCACCGTCAGCGACGGCGTCGAGCCGATGAGCATTGTCGAGGGTCCCTATCAGGGCAAACCGAACCCGCATGCCTGGATGTCGCCCGACAATGCGCTCATCTATGTCGAGAACATCCGCAAGGCGCTCGGCGCGCTCGACCCGGCCAATGCGAAGACCTATGACGCCAATGCCAAGGCCTATAGCGACAAGATCAGGGCGCTCGGCGAAGAGATGAAGGCGAAGATTGGCGCCTTGCCGGAAGAAAAGCGCTGGCTCGTTACCAGCGAGGGCGCGTTCTCCTATCTCACCCGCGATTTCGGCCTGAAGGAACTCTTCCTCTGGCCGATCAATGCCGACCAGCAGGGCACGCCCAAGCAGGTCAAGGCTGTCATCGATGCGGTGCGCGAGCACAATATCCACGTCGTCTTCTCCGAAAGCACCGTCTCGGCCGACCCGGCCAAGCAGGTCGCCGCCGAAACGGGCGCGGCCTACGGCGGCATCCTTTATGTCGATTCCCTGAGCGAGGCGGACGGTCCGGTGCCGACCTATCTCGACCTGTTGCGCGTCACCTCCGAGACCATCGTGAAAGGCCTTTCGCAATGATGATGGGCAGCAAGACGAAGAAGGTCGACGGCATCATCGCCGAGGATGTCACCGTCACCTACCGCAACGGCCACACGGCGCTGACGCACGCCAGCTTCTCCGTGCCGAAGGGCACCATCACTGCACTCGTCGGCGTCAACGGTGCCGGCAAATCAACGCTGTTCAAGGCGATCATGGGCTTCGTGCCGATTGCCGCCGGCAAGGTGACGATCCTCGGGCTCACCGTTCGCGAGGCGCTGAAGAAGAACCTTGTCGCCTATGTGCCGCAGGCCGAAGAGGTCGACTGGACCTTCCCGGTGCTGGTCGAGGACGTCGTCATGATGGGCCGCTACGGCCATATGAACTGGCTGCGCATCCCCAGCAAACGCGACCACGACATGGTCGAGGAGGCGCTCGCGCGCGTCAACATGTCCGCCTTCCGCAAGCGCCAGATCGGCGAGCTCTCCGGCGGCCAGCGCAAACGTGTCTTCCTCGCCCGCGCGCTGGCGCAGGAGGGGCAGGTCATCCTGCTCGACGAACCCTTCACCGGCGTCGACGTCACCACCGAAGAGCAGATCATCGAACTGCTCGGCAAGCTGCGCGACGAGGGCCGCGTCATGCTGGTTTCCACCCACAATCTCGGCAGCGTGCCGGATTTCTGCGACCGCACGGTCTTCGTGAAGGGCACGGTCATCGCGTCCGGCCCGACGGCGGAAACCTTCACCGAGGCCAATCTGGAGCGTGCCTTCGGCGGCGTGCTGCGCCATTTCATCCTCGGCGGCCACGATCTGCACGACGACGAGGACAAGCGCTCCGTCAAGGTCATCACCGACGACGAACGCCCCTTCGTCATCTACAGCGATCGCGAGCAGGAGAAGACGCCTTGATCGACGTGCTCACGGAACCCTTCGGCTATGGCTACATGGTCAATGCCATGTGGGTGAGCGCGCTGGTCGGCTGCATCTGCGGCTTCCTCTCGGCCTATCTGATGCTCAAGGGCTGGTCGTTGATCGGCGACGCGCTCTCGCACTCTATCGTGCCGGGCGTCGCCGGCGCCTATATGCTGGGCCTGCCCTTCGCGGCCGGCGCCTTCCTCTCCGGCGGGCTTGCCGCCGCCGCCATGCTCTTTCTCAACCGCCAGACCCGGCTCAAGGAAGACGCGATCATCGGCATGATCTTCTCCTCCTTCTTCGGGCTTGGCCTGTTCATGGTGTCGCTCTCGCCGACCCCGGTGAACATCCAGACCATCGTGCTCGGCAATATCCTGGCGATCACGCCGGAAGATACGATCCAGCTCGCCATCATCGGCGTGGTGACGCTCGCCATCCTCCTGCTCAAATGGAAGGACCTGATGGTCACCTTCTTCGACGAGAGCCATGCCCGCTCGATCGGCCTCAACCCGACCGGCCTGAAGATCCTGTTCTTCACGCTGCTCAGCGCCTCCACGGTCGCCGCCATGCAGACAGTCGGCGCCTTCCTCGTCGTCGCCATGGTGGTAACGCCGGGCGCGACGGCCTATCTTCTGACCGACCGTTTCCAGCGCCTCGTGGTGATTGCCGCACTCCTCGGCGCCGGCACCAGCTTCGTCGGCGCCTATGCCTCCTACTTCCTCGACGGCGCGACGGGCGGCGTCATCGTCGTGCTGCAGACGGCGATCTTCCTCCTCGCCTTCCTCTTCGCGCCGAAACACGGCCTCCTCGCCGCGCGCCGCCGCAGCCGGCTGGCGCTTGAAACCGCGCAAGGCCTCCAGCCATGAACGAGACGCTCGAACTCGCCCTCCTGCCCTTCCAGCTCGCCTTCATGCAGAACGCCTTTCTGGTGACGCTGACCATCGCGGTGCCGATGGCGCTGCTCTCCTGCTATCTCGTGCTGAAGGGCTGGTCGCTGATGGGCGATGCGGTCTCGCATGCGGTGCTGCCGGGCGTCGTCATCGCCTATGTCGTCGGCCTGCCCTTTGCCGCGGGCGCTTTCGTCGCCGGCCTTACCTGCGCGCTCGCCGCCGGCTACCTCAAGGACAACAGCCGCGTGAAGGAGGATACCGTGCTCGGCATCGTCTTTTCCGGCATGTTCGCGCTCGGCCTGGTGCTCTACGTCAAGATCCAGCCGGATATCCATCTCGACCACATCCTCTTCGGCGACATGCTCGGCATAGCCGCCTCGGACCTTATCGAAACCGGCGTGATCGCCATCGCCTCGACCGGCTTCATCCTCATCTTTCGCAAGGACCTTTTGGTGCACGCCTTCGACCGCCAGCACGCCTCCGCCATCGGCCTGCCGGTGAACCTGCTGCACTATGGCCTGCTGGCAGTGCTGTCGCTGGTCGTCGTCGGCGCGTTGAAGGCGGTCGGTATCATTCTTGCCATCGCCATGCTGGTGGCGCCCGGCGCCATCGCCGCCCTGCTCACCCGGCGCTTTCCGAGCATGCTGCTCGTCGCCGTCGGCGTCGCCGTCGGCGCCTCGTTCTTCGGCATCTGGCTGAGCTTCATCATCGACAGCGCACCGGCACCGACGATCGTTCTCCTCATGTCGATCCTGTTCGTCCTCGCCTTCCTGCGGCAGATGCTGCAAAACCGGAAGCCCGGCGCGGAGGCCGGGCAACAGGCGACGATGTCGTCACAGGCATCGGATCAATAGACGTCGACCACCCGGTTCTCGCACTTACGGACATGCTCGAAGTAGAGATTGCCGTAGGCGTCATGGCGGCGGACCTTCTCGACCATGCAGAAGACGTCACCCTTAACCTGCACATAACGCGGGCGCTGGTTGATGACGCGCAGGTATTCCTGGCCGTCACTGCCGTGACCGCCGTTGCCGCCACGGCCGCCGCCATTATCACCTCGGCTCTGGGCCATGGCCACACCGGCGAAGGACGATGCGAAGGTTGCGATTGCAAGGATGGTTACGATCGATTTTTTCATGGGACTTTCTCCTCTCTAGGGGGAACAGGCTTGTCGGTTCCGTGAGAAGAAAGATCGCATAACCCGGCATTTCCGGCTGTTCCCCATGGCACATGGCCAGCCGCCGTGCGTCAGGAAGCACCGGTCGACAGCTTTGCCTTTTCCGTCTATCGTCCGCCGCAATCGCCCGCCGGACATCGCATCCGGCGGCAAAAGACCAGAATATCAACGCATACGGGACACCATGGCGCATATCGGTATCGTCGGCGGCGGGCTTATCGGCTGCGCCTCAGCGCTGCATTTGCTCGAACAGGGCCACACCGTCACCATCCTCGAGCGGGATGCCGGGGGCCTGCCGGCCTCCGTCGGCAATGCCGGCATTCTCGCAACGCCGGAGATCGATCCGATCGCGCGGCCGGACATGCTGCTCTCCGTGCCGAAATGGCTGCTCGATCCGCTGGGACCGCTCACCCTGCGCTGGCAAGACCTGCCCGCGCTGACGCCCTGGCTCATCCGGCTGCTGCTTTCGGCCCGCGCAAGCAAGGTCGCCGCCAGCCGCGCCGCCCTGCTCTATCTCATGAAGACCGCCGAGACCGACCATCTGCGCCTCGGTGGGTTCGTCGGCATTTCCGGCCATATCCGCGACACCGGCGCGATGACGGTCTTCGACAGCATCGCCGCGCGCGACAAGGTCTTTGCGCACGAGACCGAGAACGCGAGGCTGATCGGCTGCAATGTCGAAAAGCTCGATGTGGAGGAAGCCCGCCGCCGCGTTCCGGCCTTGCAGGGCAATTTTGCCGGCGCGGTCTTCAACGACGGCCACAAGACGTTCGAATATCCGCTCACCTTCCTGCGCCGCCTTCAGGCGGCGTTGCGCGAGCGCGCGGCCCTGGTCGATGCCACCGTCTCCTCCGTCGCCCAGGCCGAGAGCGGCGTCCTCGTGCGCACCGAAGGCGGGCGCGAATTCACCTTCGACAAGCTGGCGATCACCGCCGGCATCTGGTCGCGCCGCTTCGTCGCCGATCTCGGCCTGAAGGTGCTGCTCGAAACCGAGCGCGGCTACAACACGACCTTCATGAACCCATCGACCACGCTGGAAATGCCGGTCTTCTTCGGCGACCATGGCTTCGTCGCGACACCTTTCGAAAACGCGCTGCGCATCGGCGGCGCCGTCGAGCTCGCCGCGCCGGAAGCGCCGGCCAATTACAAACGCGCCGCCGCCATGCGCCGGAAGATGCGCCGCTACGTGCCGGACCTCCAGGAAGACGGCGGAACGGAATGGATGGGCCGCCGCCCCTCGACGCCGGATTCCATTCCCGTCATCAGCCTGCATCCGCGCGATCCGCGCATCGCCTTCGCCTTCGGCCACGGCCATCTCGGCCTGACGCTTTCGGCAACGACTGGTCGCCACGTCGCCCGGCTGCTGGCCGGGAACGGCGAAAGCGCGCTTGCCCCCTTCTCCATCACCCGCTTCCAGTAAGCGCGCGATCGCTCTGCAAAAACAACAAGAAAGGTCCCACTATGCACAAGGTCATCTTTGACACGGATCCCGGCGTCGACGACGCCATGGCGCTGCTCTTCCTGCACAACCACCCCGATATCGACCTCATCGGCATCACCACCGTCTTCGGCAACGCATCGATCGAGACGACGACGCGCAACGCGCTGTTCCTGAAGCGCGAATGGGGCATTTCGGCGCCGGTCGCGAGGGGCGAAGGCAAGACCTACAATCCCATGCGCAACCCTGTCGACTGGCCGGTGATGATCCACGGCCATGACGGGCTTGGCAACATCAACGTGCCGGAGACGATCGACCTGCCGGTCGATCCGCGCAGCGCGCCGCGCTTCATCATCGAGACCGTGCGCGCCAATCCCGGCGAGGTCACGCTGATTGCCGTCGGCCGCATGTCCAACCTCGCCTATGCGCTGAAGGAAGACCCGGAGATTGCCGGCATCGTCAAGCAGGTCATCATCATGGGCGGCGCCTTCGACGTACCCGGCAACATCACGCCCGCCGCCGAAGCCAATATCCACGGCGACCCGGAAGCGGCAGATGCCGTAATGACCGCGCCGTGGAAGGTGGTGGTCGTCGGCCTCGACGTGACGATGAAGACCGTGATGACGCGCCGGCGCCTTGCCGAACTCACGGCGCAGAACGGCACGCACCTGAAGCTGCTTTCCGACATTTCGCAGTTCTATATCGATTTCTACGGCCAGCACGTGAAGGACGAGGGCATGGTGGTGCATGACAGCTGCGCCTGCATCTATCTCGTCGCGCCCGAGCTCTTCACCACCCGCAGCGGCGCGATCCGCGTCGTGGCCGGCGGCATCGCCGATGGCCAGACGATCCAGAAACCCGACGCCCGCAGCTTCCCGCCCGGCAACTGGGACGATCTGCCCAGCCAGCACGCCTGCATCGGCATCGATGCGGACAAGGTGATGGCGCTGCTCGACGAAACGCTGGTGCGTTAAATCCAGGCCGGCCGGTGCCCGTCACCGGCCGCTTCCTTTGCCTGGTTATTGCTCCGTGCCGGGCAGCTGCCAGTCGATCGGCTTGCGCCCATGCTTCTCCAGAAAGGCATTGGCCTTGGAAAACGGCTTGGTGCCGAAGAAGCCGTTATGTGCCGAGAGCGGCGAAGGATGCGGCGAGCGCAGCACGAGATGGCGCTTGCTGTCGACGAAAGCGGCCTTCTTCTGGGCGTAGGAGCCCCAGAGGATGAAGACGACAGGCTTTTCCTGCTCGTTGACCGCGCGGATGACGGCATCCGTGAAGCGCTCCCAGCCCTTGCCCTGGTGGGAGGCGGCGCGTCCCATCTCGACGGTCAGCACGCTGTTCAAAAGCAGCACGCCCTGCTTCGCCCAATGCTCCAGGAAACCATGACGCGCCGGCGGAATGCCGAGATCGTCCTGCATTTCCTTGTAGATATTGACGAGGGAGGGCGGAATGCGCACGCCGGGCTGTACCGAAAAGCACAGGCCATGCGCCTGCCCCTCGCCATGATAGGGGTCCTGCCCGAGAATGACGACGCGCACCTCGTCGAGCGGCGTCAGGTCGAGCGCGCGAAAATACTCAGCACCTTTCGGGAAGATCCGGCGTCCCGCCTGCTTCTCTTCCAGCAGGAAAGCCTTCAGGTCGGCCATGTAGGGGCTGGAAAATTCCGCGGCCAGCGGTTCCTTCCAGCTTTCGCCGATTTTCACATCCGTCGCGACCATCGTCATCTCCTTCGATGAAAGGAGCTTAACGCCGGACATCCGGAAAAAGACCGGCGCGCGCGCTGGTCATCCACAGCAAATCGCATCCAAGCCAATCTCAGGCGACGCCGAGAACCGTCATCAGGCTTTTCATGCGTGCAGCCGCAAGCTCCGGCCTGTCGAGCACATCGGCCTGATCGGCGAGGCGGAAGACATCGGCATAATGCATGACGCCGCGGGCCGACTGCATGCCCGCCGGCATGGTGAAGTGGTCCTGGTGGCCGTTCAGCCAGGCGAGGAACACGACGCCCGCCTTGTAATACTGCGTCGGCGCTTCGAAAATCTTGCGCGACAGAGGCACGGTCGGCTCGATGACCGCGCGGAACGTCTCGACGTCTCCACTGGCGAGCGAGGCAAGCGCCTTGGAAGCCTGCGGCGCGACGGCGTCGAAAATGCCGAGCAGAGCGTGGCTGTATTTGCGACCGTCGCCCTCGATCAGTTCGGCATAGTTGAAATCATCGCCGGTGAAGCACAGCACGTCCTCGGGCAACCGGTTGCGGAGCGCGACCTCACAGGCGTTGTCGAGCAGCGAGATCTTGATGCCTTCGACCTTCGCCCGGTTCTCCTCGATGATGGAGAGGACGGCATCGAGCGCCGGTTCGAAGCTGTCAGAACCCCAATAGCCGCGAAGCTGCGGGTCGAACATATCCCCCAGCCAGTGCAGCACGACCTTGTCCTTCGCCTGGCCGAGGATGCGGCCATAGACCTTGCGATAGTCGTCGGGCGACGTGGCAAGGCTGGCAAGCGCCCGGCTCGCCATCATGATCGCCCTCCCGCCGTGCTTTTCGACGAAGCCGATCTGCTCCTCATAGGCGCGGATGACGTCATCCAGCGAGCGGGCATCGGCGGGGTTGAGATGGTCCGTACCGGCACCGCAGGCAAGGTCTGCGCCCGGCACCGTCTTCGCCTCGGCAAGCGAGCGGCGGATCAATTCCTGCGCGCCGGCCCAGTCGAGCCCCATGCCGCGTTGCGCCGTATCCATCGCCTCGGCGATGCGGAAGCCGAGCGACCAGAGATGATGCCGGAACGCCATGGTCCGCTCCCAGTCCACCGCCGGCGCCTCCCAGGGCCGCGTGTCGCGCCGCGGATCGGAAACGACATGGGCGGCCGCATAGGCTATGCGGTTGAACACCGGCGCGGAAGCCGGCCGCGCCGTGGGCGTGCCCACGAGGGAATAGGCTTCGACGCCGCCATCGGCACGCGGCAGGGACAGGCTGATCGGCATGGAATCCTCCCAAGGTTTTTCAGGGCAATAATTTAGATCGTTCCAAATTTCAAGAGTGATTTTGATAAACGCACCCTCTCTTTCGTCGTCCTCGCACTCGACCCGAGGATTTGCGAAAGCCGAATATGTGGCCGATACAGCGGATGATTGAAGCAAGGTCGCCCTCGGCCGATGAGGAGCGAGAGCAAAAATGGCCGACAGAAAGTGCGGTGCCAACATAACCGAACGCCCCTTGACAAATTTGGAACGATCCAATTATCTAGTGCCAACAAGCGGACGAAACATATCCGCACAGGGAGGATGATCGTGAACAAGGGCCGGGTGACCGTCGTCGATATTGCGCGCGCCGCCGGCGTGTCGAAGTCGACCGTCTCGCTCGTCCTGCAAGCGAGCCCCCTCGTCAACGAGGCGACCCGCGCCAAGGTCAATGCCGTCATCCGCGAGCTTGGCTATGTCTACAATCGCGGCGCGGCGAACCTGCGCCAGTCGGCGTCCTCGAAGATCATCGGCATCATCGTCAACGATCTCACCAACTCCTTCTTCGCGGAGCTTGCCGTCGGCATGGACATGGTCATGCAGTCGGCCGGCTATGTGCAGTTCCTGTCGAACTCCGCCGAAAGCGTCGACCGCCAGCGCGAGGTCATCGCCTCCATGCGCGAGCACGGCATTGCCGGGCTCATCATCTCGCCGGCCCGCGGCACGGAAGCCGTCGACCTGAAGCCGCTGGCGGCCAGCGGCATCCCGGTCGTCGCGGTGGTGCGCAACGTGGTCGGCGCGAAGGTCTCCTCGCTGTTTTCCGACAACTATGCCGGCGCGAAGGATGCGGTCCGCCACCTCGTTTCGCTCGGCCACAGCCGCATCGCCTTCCTCGGCGGCATCGCCAACACCACCGTCTTTGCCGAACGCGTGCAGGGCTGGCGCGATGCGCTGGCCGAGGCCGGCCTTGCCGCGCCCGATACGCTGGTTATCGGCTCGACGGCCTCGCGTGCCGGCGGCGTTGCGGCCATCGAACGCGCCCTTTCGCTGCAGGATGCGCCCACGGCCGCCCTTTGCTTCAACGACGCCGCCGCCTTCGGGGTCTGCGACGGCCTGCGCGCCGCCGGCAAGGAGCCGGGCCGCGATTTCGGTGTGGTCGGCTTCGACGACGTGATCGAGGCCGAAACCGCCGTTCCGGCGCTGACGACGGTCTCCGTCGATCCGCAGGGCATGGGCCGGCGGGCGGCGCAACTGCTTTTGAAACAGATCAATGCGGGCCGGGTGGAGCCCGAGGCGATCGTCGGTTCGGTGCGCCTCGTCGTGCGCCAGAGCTGCGGCGCCGGGGAAAAGACGCGGAGGATGTCGGCATGACGAAATGGGGTCTGATCGGGGCAAGCACGATCGCCAGGGAATGGGTGATCGGCGCGATCCGTGCAACGGGCGGCGAGGTCGTGTCCGTGATGAGCACCAGCGCCGAGCGCGGCAAGGTCTATGCCGAGGCACAGGGCATCGCCAGGGCGGTGACGACGCTCGAAGACCTCGTCAACGATCCTGATATCGACGCGGTCTATATCTCCACGACGAACGAGCTGCACCGCGACCAGGCGCTCGCCGCCGCCAAGGCCGGCAAGCACATCCTGTGCGAAAAGCCGCTCGCCATGTCGCTTGCCGATGCCCGCGCCATGGTGCAGGCCGCCAAGGATGCCGGCGTCGTCATGGCGACCAACCACCACCTGCGCAATGCCGCCACGCACCGCGCGATGCGCGAGGCCATCAAGGCCGGCCGTATCGGCACGCCGATGTCGGCCCGCGTCTTCCATGCTGTCTATCTGCCGCCGCATCTGCAAGGCTGGCGCCTCGACAAGCCGGAGGCCGGCGGCGGCGTGATCCTCGATATCACGGTGCACGATGCCGATACGCTGCGCTTCGTGCTGGACAGCGACCCGGTCGAGGCCATCGCCTTCGCGCAGTCGGGCGGCATGGGCAAGGCCGGGCTGGAGGATGCCGTCATGGGTGTTCTGCGCTTCGAAAACGGCGTCATCGCCCAGTTCCACGATGGTTTCACCACCAAATTTGCCGATACCGGCCTGGAAGTGCATGGCACCGAGGGATCACTGATCGGCCGCAACGTCATGACGCAGCGCCCCATCGGCACCGTGACGCTCCGCGATGCCGGCGGCGAGCAGGACTTGCCGCTCGATCCCCGCAATCTCTACGAGACCGCGCTTGCCGCCTTCCACGCCGCCGTCGCTGGCAACGGAAAACCGTCTGCGACGGGAGAGGACGGTATCTGGTCGCTGGCAACAGGACTTGCCGTGGTGGAAGCCGCGCGCACCGGCGGTACGGTCAAGATCGCACCGGGCCTTTGAGACGGAATTCGGAAGAAACGATGAGCAAGCATATCACCCCGCGCCAGGCCGCAGACCTCATTCCGGACGGCGCCGTCGTCTCGGTCTCCTCGTCATCGGGCCTCGGCTGCCCGGATCTGACGCTGAAAGCCATCGGCGAGCGTTTCGACGAGACGGGCCATCCGCGGAACCTCACGACGCTGCACCCGATCGCAGCCGGCGACATGAGCGGCATCAAGGGGGTCGACTATATCGCCAAGAAGGGACTTCTGAAGAAGATCATCGGCGGCTCCTATCCGTCCGGCCCCTCCACCTCCGAACCGCCGCTGATCTGGCAGATGATCACCGGCAACGCGATTCCGGCCTACAACATTCCCTCCGGCATCCTGTTCGACATGCACCGCGAGGCCGCCGCCAAGCGCCCCGGCGTCATCACCAAGGTGGGCCTGGAAACCTTCGTCGATCCGCGCCGCGAGGGCTGCGCGATGAACGCGGCTGCGGCCGAGGAACCCGTGGTCGAGAAGATCACCTTCGCCGGCGAGGACTGGCTCTATTTCAAGGCGATTGCGCCGCAGGTCGCCATCATCCGCGCCACCACGGCCGATGAACGCGGCAACCTGACCTATGAGCATGAAGGCGCGTATCTCGGCGGCCTCGACCAGGCGCTTGCCGCCCGCAACAATGGCGGCATCGTCATCGCGCAGGTCAAGCGCATCACCAAGGAAGGCTCGCTGAAGCCGCATGACGTGCGCGTGCCGGGCGTGCTGGTCGATTACATCGTGGTCGACCCGGAGCAGAAGCAGACGACGCAGACGCTCTACGATCCCGCCATCTCGGGCGAGATTTTTCGGCCGCTCGACACATTCCGCGTGCCGGAGTTCAACATCCAGAAGGTCATCGCCCGCCGCGTGGCGCAGGAGCTCGAAGCCGGCAGCGCCGTCAATCTCGGCTTCGGCATTTCCGCCAATGTGCCGCGCATCCTCATGGAAGAAGGCCTGCACGGCGCCGTCACATGGGTCATCGAACAGGGTGCCGTCGGCGGCGTGCCGCTGCTCGATTTCGCCTTCGGCTGCGCGTCGAACGCCGATGCCTTCATGCCCTCGCCCTATCAGTTCACCTATTTCCAGGGTGCCGGCTTCGACGCCTCGCTGCTCTCCTTCCTGGAGATCGGCAGGGACGGCTCGGTCAATGTCTCGAAACTTTCCTTCCGGCCGCATGTGACGGCCGGCTGCGGCGGCTTCGTCGACATCACGGCACGCGCGAAGAAGATCGTCTTCTCCGGCATGTTCAATGCCGGCGCCAAGCTCGGCGTCGAGGGCGGCAAGCTGGCGATCGAGAAGGAAGGTAAGCTGAAGAAGCTGGTCAATGCCGTCGAGCACGTCACCTTCTCCGGTCCGCGCGGCGTGGCGCAGGGCCAGGACATCACCTATGTCACCGAGCGCTGCGTGCTGAAGCTCACGCCCGAAGGCATCGTGCTCACCGAAATCGCGCCGGGCGTCGATCTACAGACGCATATCCTCGGCCAGTCGGAATTCGACCTTATCGTTTCGCCGGACCTGAAGGTGATGGATGCCACCCTCTTCACGGATGCGCCGATCGGCCTGACGCTGCTGCAGAAGGCATCGCGCACGCTGGGGGCCAATCATGGCTGAGCCGCGCATCCGCATCTCCATCGACGGCTTTGTCGCGACGATCACGGTCGCCCGGCCGGAAAAGGCGAATGCCTTCGATATCGACATGCTGAAGGAGCTTTCCGCCGCCTGCGACGCGGTCGAAGCCAGTGCCGCCGTGCGCGTCGCGATCCTGACCGGCGAAGGCAAGGCCTTTTCGGCGGGCGGCGATATCCGCGCCTGGGCCGGCATGGAGGCCAATGAATTCGGCCATGCCTGGGTGCGCTTCGGCCATCGGGTCTTCGAGCGGCTGGCGACGCTGCGCATGCCGCTGATCGCCGCTGTCAACGGCCACGCGTTGGGCGGCGGGCTGGAACTGGCGGCGGCGGCGGATATTCGCATCGCCGAGCGCCATGTGAAGATCGGCTTGCCGGAAGCCGGCCTCGGCATGGTGCCCGGCTGGTCGGGCACGCAGCGGCTGGTCAAGCGTTTTGGCGCGCAGGCCGTGCGGCGCATGCTGCTGGGCGGCGAGGTTTTGACGGCAGACGAGGCGCAGACGCTCGGCGTCGTCGATCAGGTTGTGGAAACGGGAACGGCCGTCGGAGCTGCAAAGGCCTATGCCGCGCGCATTGCGGCCCGCGGGCCCGTGGCGACGGAAGTATCGAAACTGATGATCGCGGTGGCGAACGGCGAAGACAATGGTGCGGCGGTGGAGGCCCTGGGCTCGATCCTCGTCGCCAAGACCGGGGACCTGAAGGAAGGCGTTGCCGCCTTCACCGGAAAACGCCCCGCAGAGTTCAAGGGAGACTGGTCATGACCGCGTTTGTGAAACCCAAGGCGCTCGACAATTTCAAGGCACGCGATTTCCGCATGCTGATCGATGGCGTCTGGACGGAAGGTTCCGGCAATGCGCTCGAACGCGTGGCACCCGGCCATGGCATCGTGGTCAGCCGCTACCCGACCGGCACCACGGCCGATGCCGAGCGCGCCATCGCCGCCGCACGAAAAGCCTTCGACGATGGCCCATGGCCGCGCATGACGGGCGCCGAGCGCTCCAACATCCTGCTCAAGGCCGCCGACCTGATCGCCGCGCGTGCCGACGAGCTTGCCTTCCTCGACTGCATCGAAAGCGGCAAACCGATTAGCCAGGCCAAGGGCGAGCTGGGCGGCGCCGTCGATATCTGGCGCTATGCGGCAGCCCTTGCCCGCGACCTGCACGGCGAAAGCTACAACACGCTCGGCGAGGGCACGCTCGGCGTCGTGCTGCGCGAGGCGATCGGCGTCGTGTCGATCATCACGCCCTGGAACTTCCCCTTCCTGATCGTCAGCCAGAAGCTGCCCTTCGCGCTCGCCGCCGGCTGCACGACGGTGGTGAAGCCGTCGGAGCTCACCTCCGGCTCGACGCTCGTGCTCGGCGAAATCCTCATCGAAGCGGGCGTGCCGGCCGGTGTTGTCAACATCATCACCGGTACCGGCCCGGAAGTCGGTGCGCCGATGACTACCCACGCTGATGTCGACATGGTCTCCTTCACCGGCTCCACCGGTGTCGGCCGTCTCACCATGGCCAATGCAGCGCAGACGCTGAAAAAGGTATCGCTGGAACTCGGCGGCAAGAACCCGCAGATCGTCTTCCCGGATGCCGATCTCGACGCCTTCATCGACGCGGCCGTGTTCGGCGCCTATTTCAATGCCGGCGAATGCTGCAATGCCGGCTCGCGGCTGATCCTGCACACATCGATTGCGGCGGACGTGACCGCCCGAATCGCCGAACTCGCGAAAAAGGTGAAGGTCGGCGATCCGCTCGATCCGACGACACAGGTCGGCGCGATCATCACGCCGCAGCATCTCGAAAAGATCGCCGCCTATGTGGATGGCGCCACCAAGGCCGGCGCTTCGGTGGCGCTCGGCGGCGAAGCTCTCGATCTTGGCCTTGGCCAGTTCATGGCGCCGACCATCCTTTCCGGTGTGCTGCCCGAGATGACGGTCGCCCGCGAGGAGGTTTTTGGCCCCGTGCTGTCGGTACTGACCTTCGAGACGACGGACGAGGCGATCCGCATCGCCAATGCCATCGACTACGGCCTGTCGGCCGGCGTCTGGAGCCGCGACTTCGACACCTGCCTGACGATCGGCCGCAAGGTGCGCGCCGGCACGATCTGGATGAACACCTTCATGGACGGCGCCTCCGAACTGCCCTTCGGCGGCTATCGCCAGTCCGGCCTCGGCCGCGAGCTCGGCCGCCATGCGGTGGAGGATTATACCGAAACCAAGACGCTCAACATGCATATCGGCGCCCGCACCGGCTGGTGGATGCCGCGATGACAGGACCCTTCCCGACAACCATGGATGGGACCGGCTCCGCCGCCCGCTCAGGGCGTCGGGAAGCTGAATTGCGGGCTTTGCAGGATTGTCAGGTCCTCGACGGGTTCGCCAGCGATACGCTGGAGCAGCAGGCTGCCCATGGCCTCGCCGGCCGCCTTCAGATCCTCGTAGATGGTCTCGACCTTCGGCTGGATCTGGCTGAGCAGCCGCGACGTCTGCTTGGCGACGATGTCGTATTCCACGCCGAGCGACAGGCCGTTGTCGGTCATGCCGGTGATCGTGGCGAGCGCAGAGACTTCGCCGGGACAGGTGAAGCCATCGGGCGCATCGGGCTCGGTGCTGCGGCGGCGCATATAGTCGCGGATCATGTCGGCGGGGCTGTCGAGATCGAGCGTGTCGGGGATTTCGTAGGCGGCGCCGGCCTCGCGCACGGCGGTCATGAAGCCATGCAGCATGTGCTGGCAGAAGGTCAGGCGCTTGGGCGGCAGGATGATCGTCACCTTGCGCCTTCCCTTGACGATCAGCCGCTTGGTCGCCTCGTAGGCGAAGGCGAAGTTGTCGTAATCGACGAAGGCGTGCGGAGTGGAGAATTCCGTGCGGCCATGCGTGACGAAGGGAAAGCCGTTTTCGAGCAGGAGCCGCACGCGCGGATCGAAGGGCTCGGTGCGCGAGAAGATCAGGCCGTCGGCCATGCCATTGCGGATGATGTAATTGACCGCGTCGACATTGCTACCCTCGAGAAAATTCGGCGTGACGATAAGATGATAGGGCGTCGTCTGAAGCGCGCGCGCCAGGCCATGCATGATGGATGTGCCGAAACCCAGGATTTCCTCGTGCGGATCGAGCAGCACGGAAATGACATTGGTGCGGCCGGTCTTGAGGCGCTGGGCGGCCCGGTCAGGCAGATAGCCGATCTCGGCAGCCACCTCGTGCACGCGGCGGCGTGTCACCTCCGAAATCTGCGGCGCATTGCCGAGCGCGCGCGACACCGTGGTGATGGCAAGCCCGGTCAGTTCCGCGATCGTCTTCAGCGTCGGCTTGCCGGCTCGAAGCGGGCTGCGGGCGGTTTCACTGTCGGCGGGCTTTTCGATGCGGGACACGGGCAGGCTTCTTCGGATGGGGAACGTCGATTTTCGGCACCATATCGAGCGACCCGCCCTTCGGCAATCTTGCGCTGCACAGAATTTAAAACGTTTTCAGTGCATCGCAAAAAGCGTGAGAGTTTTCATCAATCACCGAGATTGCCTGAATTTACCGCAATATCAAAGACACTTATCACGCCCTGCCGCCGCGACTTGACTCCGCAAATTTACAACGTTTTAAATTGGCGCGGCACTTTGAGCCATAGACTGGATTCCGATGCCCTCAAGGGGCTCGGTCATATCGGCGGGAGGAGGCTCTCGCCCTCGAACTTGCAAACGGGAGGAATACGATGCGCAAGTTTCTGACGACCACTGCAGCGATTGCGGTGCTGATGGGCCTGGGCGGCACAGCCGCTCGCGCCGCTGAAAACGTGGAGGTTCTGCACTGGTGGACGTCGGGCGGTGAAGCTGCCGCTCTCGACGTTCTGAAGAAGGACCTCGAATCCAAGGGCATTTCCTGGACCGACATGCCGGTTGCCGGCGGTGGCGGCACGGAAGCCATGACGGTACTGCGCGCCCGCGTCACGGCCGGCAACGCGCCGACCGCCGTGCAGATGCTCGGCTTCGACATTCTCGACTGGGCCAAGGAAGGCGCACTCGGCAATCTCGACGAAGTGGCCGCCAAGGAAGGCTGGGACAAGGTGATCCCGACCGCCCTGCAGCAGTTCTCAAAATATGACGGCCACTGGATCGCGGCCCCCGTCAACGTGCACTCCACGAACTGGATGTGGATCAACAAGGCGGCCCTCGACAAGGCCGGCGGCAAGGAGCCGGCAAACTGGGACGAACTCGTCGCTCTCCTCGACAAGTTCAAGGAACAGGGCATCACGCCGGTCGCCCATGGCGGCCAGCCGTGGCAGGACGCGACGATCTTCGACGCGGTCGTGCTCTCCTTCGGCAACGACTTCTACAAGAAGGCCTTCATCGATCTCGATCCTGACACGCTGGGCGGCGCCCAGATGAAGGAAGCCTTCGACCGCATGACGAAGCTGCGCTCCTATGTGGACGACAACTTCTCGGGCCGTGACTGGAACCTCGCATCCGCCATGGTCATCGAAGGCAAGGCCGGTCTCCAGTTCATGGGCGACTGGGCAAAGGGCGAATTC
>NZ_JBLZPH010000131.1:0-58842 GCF_049199205.1 Shinella sp. M31
TGCCGTCAAAGGCCTGCTTGTCGACGAGCGGACCGACGAGGGCCGCGGTTTCCAGCGGGTTGCCGACGGAAACGCTGGTATAGGCCTTCTTCAGGCGCGGCACGAGCTGGTCGTAAACGCTGTCGTGTACGAAGAGGCGGCGCAGCGTGGTGCAGCGCTGGCCGGCGGTGCCCATGGCGCCGAAGGCAATGGCGCGCAGCGCCATGTCGAGGTCGGCGGAGGGGCAGACGATGCCGGCATTGTTGCCGCCGAGCTCGAGGATCGAGCGGGCGAAACGCTTGGCGAGACGCGGGCCGACTTCCTTGCCCATGCGGGTGGAGCCGGTGGCCGAGACGAGCGCGACCTTGTGGTTGTCGACGAGGGCTTCGCCGATGGTGCGGTCGCCGATGAGGACCTGGGAGAGGTTCGCCGGCGCATCGCCGAAGCGGGCCAGCGCGCGATCGAGGATCGCCTGGCAGGCGAGGCCGGTCAGCGGCGTCTTTTCGGAGGGCTTCCAGACGATGGAATTGCCGGCGACGAGCGCCAGCGCCGCATTCCACGACCAGACGGCGACCGGGAAGTTGAAGGCGGAGATGATGCCGACGACGCCGAGCGGATGCCAGGTTTCCATCATGCGGTGGCCGGGGCGTTCGGTGGCGATGGTGAGGCCGTAAAGCTGGCGGGAAAGGCCGACGGCGAAATCGCAGATGTCGATCATTTCCTGCACTTCGCCGAGACCTTCGGACGTGATCTTGCCGGCTTCGATGGAGACGAGGCGGCCGAGATCGGCCTTGGCGGCGCGCAGTTCTTCGCCGAGCAGGCGAACGAGTTCGCCGCGCTTGGGAGCCGGCACAAGGCGCCAGGCCTTGAAGGCTTCATGGGCGGCGTCGATGGCCTTGTCGGTCTCGGCGCCCGAAACGGTCTTCAGCTTGCCGATCTCTTCGCCGCTGACCGGGCTGAAGGAGGCCATGTCGCCACCCTGCCACAGGCCGCGGGCAACGCCGAGCTTGTCGAGAAGCGCTTCGGTTTCCTTTTTCACGTCGACTTTCGTCATGGGGTATCTCCCTGATGTTATTAGAAGGTCATGGCGCCGAGCGGACCCGGCGAGGTGATGGTTTTCAGCCCGGCCGCAAGCTCGCGGATTTTTTCCGGGGTGTATTGGTCGTAGAAGGCCTGGTTCTTGCGGCCGATGGCATGTTCGGCGCTGAAGCTGCCGCCGAAGTTTTCGACCGCGACGGTGAAGACCCAGGCGCGCAGGTCCGCCTCGAAATCGGGATCGGCAAGGCGGGGATCGTCCTTCGCGACGACGAGGTTGAAGTGCACGCCGCCATCGCCGATATGGCCGAAATCGCAGATCGTCACGTCTTCGAAGTGGTCAGGCATTTCCGCCTTCATATGGGCGAGGAAGGGCATGATGTCACCCCGGCGGAAGGACAGATCGAAGGCGATCAATCGCCCGCTATGCTTCACGCCCTCGGACAGCGCATGACGCAGCGCCCAGATTTCATGCGGCGGGCCGACGAAGGCATCGGCGAGCGGCGCGTCCTCGCGCTCCCAGATGGCGGCCAGGACGTCCTCCAGCACCGCATCGAGCGGCTGCTCGCCTTCGCGCGGCGGCGTGGAGCGGGAGATTTCGGCGAGGATGACGAAATCCGGCACGATGCCGCCCTGGAAGGGATTGCGCAGCGAGGGCACGTGGTCGAGCGCGGCGCTGATGGCATTGCCGGACATGCCCTCGAAGGCCGAGAGATAGCTGCCGAGCGCGTCTTCCATGGCGACCAGCAGCGTCGCGACCTCAGCGGGCGAGGCGGGCACGAGCAGGGCGGTTGCCGACTGTTTCGGGGCGGGCTCGAGGTTCAGCACGCATTCGGTGACGATGCCGAAGGCGCCCGAGGTGCCGATGAACAGCTGCTTCCAGTCAACGCCGGTGTTGTTCTTGCGCAGGTCCGACGAGAGATCGAGCACGGTGCCGGCCTTATCGGCGAGAACCACGGTGAGGCCCAGCGTGTTGCGGCGTACGTCGCCGTAACGCAGGAAACGCGAGCCGCCGGTGTTCGTCGCGATCATGCCGCCGAGGCGCGGGTCGGCGCCGAGGTCGATCGGGAAGAACAGGCCGGTGTCCTCGAGCTTGCCGTTGAGGTCGGAGAGACGAACGCCGGCACCCGCCTTGATGGTGCGGTTGACGCGGTCGAGTTCGAAGGGGGCGGTCAGGCGGTCGAGGCTGAGAACGCCCTGGCGGCCGCTGTCGTCAGGCGTCGAGCCCGAGACGAGGCCGGTATTGCCGGATTGCGGGATGAGCGGGATGCCGTTCCTCACGCAATAGGCAACCACGGCGGAGGCTTCGGGGGTCGTTGCCGGGCGTGCGACGAAGGCGGCGCGGCCCTTGTCGTAGCGCGCGCCGGTCTCATAGGCGGCAAGGTCTGCGGGCGCGGTGAGAAGACCCTTCTCGCCGAGCAGGCTTTTCAAGTCCGCGATGTGGCTTGCCTCGATCATGCTTTCGTCCGTCACTCTGCAGCGGCGGCCATGTTGACGATGCCGAGGCACATTTCAAGCGAGGCGCGCTGGATGCCGGCATAATGGGCGAATTCGTCCAGAACCGTGGCGCCCAGATCGCGCTCGAACATCACCTGGTTGGGGCTTGCGACGAAATCCTGCGTCGCGTCGTCGCCGAGGTTCGACTGGAAGATGCCCGCGGCGCTGACCGGCAGGAAGTCTTCGTAGACGATCGGGTCGAACTGGATGAGGCCCGCTTCGATGGCGGTTTCCAGATCAGCGTTGCGGCCGGTGACGGACTGGCCCTTTTCCGTGAGCGAATAACGGAAATAGCCGAGACCCGCCTGGCGGATACCGTTCCACGTATCGGGGAAGGCCTTGAAGACGTCGGCAAGCGCTGCCTCGTATTCGGCGGCGTTGGAGCCGTCGGCGGCCGGACGCACGCGGGCGCGGGTGTCGTTCAGGAGCTTGTCGTAGAGCGCGCGGCCTTTCGGGGTCAGCGCCACACCGCGCTGCTCGATCTCGCCGAAGCGGGCAGTGTGCGAGCCCTTCTGCCAGCTGCCGTCCTCACCGATGAAGGACACGTCCTCCTCCAGCGCCTTGAACGAGGTCTGGCGCAGCAGGATCGGGCATTCGCGCGTCGGCGGGCCCTCGACGATGGCCTTGGGCGCGATGCCTTCTTCCGGCATGCGCGCCTGGACCTTGTCGATATCGAGCGTGCGCGGCGTCAGGTGGTTGATATGCGGGCCTTTGAAGGAGACGACGTCGGCGACCAGGCGGTGCGCATCGTGCAGGCGCTTGTACATGTCGGTGCTGACGATGGCGTGGTCGTGCCAGCGGAAGGTTTCCAGCACTTCGGTCACGAAACGGGCAGCATCGGCGGCGTCGAGGCCGCCGTCACGCTCGGCCTTTTCGACCAGCCTCACGGCCTCGTCGGTGAAAATCTTGCGCGCGGCGAGAACCGCAGCGGCCTCTTCGCGCAGCGCTTCGTCGGCGATCAGGTCGAGACGCAGCAGCGAGGTGAAGACGCGGAAGGGGTTGCGACTGAGGCTTTCGGCGCCGACCGGACGGAACGCGGTGGAGTGAACCGGAACGCCGGCCGTGGAGAGATCGTAATAACCGACGGGGAACATGCCCATGACGGCAAAGACCCGGCGCATCATGGAAAGTTCTTCCGGCGTGCCCAGGCGGATGGCGCCGTGGCGCTCCTCGGAGATGCGCTCCAGCGAATCGGTGGCTTCGAGGCGCGTCTTCAAATGCGGGTCGGCGGCGAGCGTCTCGTCGTTCACTTTCGCAACCAGCGACATCAGCGTACCATAAGCCGGAACCTCGTCGCGATACATGGCGGACATGGCGGCGGAGAAATCCGAGCGGATCTTGTCGGCGGAAATGTAAGAATTTGCTTTCATGGCGAACGGTCTCGTCTTACAAGGGTGGGAGGGCCCTGTTCATTCTCAAAACGGATCATACCGGATCGTTTCCCCAAGCGATTGCGACCGTTCTGACTATGTTGATGCGAGGAAAGAATGAAGCTCAGTCGAAGGCTAATCCCTGACGTTACCACGCTGCAAGCTTTCGAATGTGCCGCGCGCCACGGCTCCTTCACGCAGGCCGCGCACGAGCTGAACCTCACGCAGAGTGCCGTCAGCCGCCAGATCAAGGACCTCGAGGAACAGCTCGGCGTGCTGCTCTTCGAGCGTGTGCGCCAGCGCGTGGTGCTGTCGGATGACGGGCGGCGCTTCCTGCCGGAGGTACGCAAGCTCCTGCACCAGACGGAAGAGACCATGCTGCGCGCCATGGCGTCCGCGTCCTCCGAACATAGCCTCGCCATCGCCACGCTGCCGACCTTCGGCAGCCGTTGGCTGACGCCGCGCATTCCGGGTTTCCTCGCGGAAAATCCCGGCACGATCATCAACATCGCCTCGCGTTCCGCCCCGTTCGATTTCGACGAGGAGAATTTCGACCTCGCCATCCACTACGGCCAGCCCGTCTGGGCGCGCGCGGCCTGCTCCTATCTGTGCAGCGAAATCATCCTGCCGGCCGCCAGCCCGGAACTCCTGAAATCCTGGCCGCTCGACGACCCCAAGGATCTGGAAAAGGCGCCGCTGCTGCATCTCGCGACCCGTCCGAAGCTTTGGGCGCAGTGGTTCGAGCTGAACGGGGCCTCCGCCGACACGGCCTATCGCGGCCATCGCTTCGACCAGTTCTCCATGGTCATCGAATCGGCCGTCGCCGGCCTGGGCTTTGCGCTCCTGCCGAAATATCTCATCGAGCAGGAGCTTGCGAGCGGCCGTCTCGCGCTGGTCTTCGACCGGCCGATGGAGACGGAGAACAGCTATTATCTCGTCGTGCCCGAGGGCAAGCTGGAAAATCCGCTCAGCCAGGCGTTCCGCGCCTGGATCGCCAAGCAGGTTCCGGCATAGGCTTTAAAGGTCATCATGCAGGCGGTGCATGACCCCGTTCTGTTTTTTTGCTTTAGTCGGCGGGCCGCATGGCCGATTGTGCGGCGAAACATCCTCCTTTTTCGAAAAGACAGACCACCATGCTCAACGACCCGCGCTCCCATGGCCTTTGGGAGATGACCGCCCCGCCCGCCCCTAAAACGGTCGCCTTTTCGGGCAAGGCCGAGGCGGATGTCGTCATCGTCGGCGGCGGCTACACCGGTTTTTCGACGGCGCTGCATCTGGCCGAGCGCGGCACGCGCGTCGTCCTGCTGGAAGGTGCGGAGATCGGTTATGGCGGCTCGGGCCGCAATGTCGGCCTCGTCAATGCCGGTATGTGGGTGATGCCCGACGAACTTCCGGGCGTTCTGGGTGAGCTGCACGGCAGCCGGCTGCTTGAACTGCTCGGCAATGCGCCGCGCGCCGTGTTCGATCTCGTCGCAAAGCACGCCATCGATTGCGAGATCAACCCGGTCGGCACCCTGCATTGCGCCGTCGGCCAGTCCGGTCTCGACGAGTTGAAGCAGCGCGCCGAACAATGGGCGCGCCGCGGTGCGCCGGTGCGCCTGCTCGATGCGGCGGAAACCGCGGTGAAGGTCGGTACGGACGCCTATACGGGGTCCTTGCTCGACATGCGCGCCGGCACGATCCAGCCGCTCGCCTATGCGCGCGGCCTCGCCCGCGCGGCGATTGCGGCGGGGGCGCAGGTCTTCACGGCAAGCCCGGTGACGGGCGCGGAGCGCAACGGCAAACGCTGGACGGTCAACACCGCGCGCGGTTCCGTGACGGCCGACTGGGTCGTGGTCGCCACCAATGCCTATACGGTCGCGCCGTGGAACGAGGTGCGCGCCGAACTCGTGCACCTGCCCTACTTCAATTTCGCCACCGTGCCGCTTTCGCCGGAGCTTCAGGCAAAGATCCTGCCCGAAAAGCAGGGCGCCTGGGATACCAAGGACGTGCTCTCCTCCTTCCGCTTCGACAAGCGCGGGCGCCTCGTGTTCGGCAGCGTCGGCGCATTGCGCGGCACGGGCACCGGCATCCACAAGGCTTGGGCGCGCCGCGCACTGAAGAAGCTTTTCCCCGAAATCGGCGACGTCGCCTTCGAGGCGGAGTGGTACGGCAAGATCGGCATGACCACGGACAACCTGCCGCGCTTCCATCGCCTGGCCGAAAACGTCATTGGCTTCTCAGGTTATAACGGCCGCGGCATTGCACCCGGCACCGTCTTTGGCCGCACGCTGGCCGAACTGATTTCCGGTTCGATCGCCGAGAAGGACCTGCCGCTGCCGGTCACCGACCCGGCGGCCCAGTCCTTCCGCTCCGCGCGTGAAGGCTATTACGAGCTTGGCGCCCAGATCGCCCATTTTGCGGGCGCCCGGCTTTAAAAAGCAATGTGCTTCAAACAAAAACGCCCGGCATCGCTGCCGGGCGTTTTTGTTTGCTGGAGGCAAAAGTCTCAGTGCTTGGCCGGCAGGCGCGGCAGGAAGATCGTGAGGATGCCAAGCAGCGGCATGTAGGAGCAGACCTGGAAGACGAAGTCGATGCCGTGGCGATCCGCGACGCCGCCGAGCAGGGCGGCACCCAGGCCGCCGGCGCCGAAGGCGAAGCCGAAGAAGATGCCGGCGATCATGCCGACGCGGCCCGGCACCAGCTCCTGCGCGAAGACGACGATGTTCGAGAAGGCCGAGGAGAAGATCAGGCCGATCATCACCGTCAGCACGCCCGTCCAGAACAGGTTGGCATAGGGCAGCATCAGCGCGAAGGGAATGACGCCGAGGATCGAGAACCAGATGACAAAGCGCGTGCCGAACCGGTCGCCGATTGGGCCGCCCATGAAGACGCCGAGCGCCGAGGAGCCGAGGAAGAGGAACAGCATCAGCTGCGCCTGCTGCACGTCGAGCCCGAAGCGGCCGATCGTGTAGAAGGTGAAGTAGCTCGAAATACTGGCGAGATAGGCGTTCTTGGTGGTGGTCAGGAGCACGAGCACCGCCAGCGCCCAGGCGACTTTGCCGCGCGGCAGGGGGAGTTCACGGCTGGCGGCGGGGCGGCCGGCGGCAAGGCGGCGTTCGCCGGCATACCAGTTGCCGACCCAGGTCAGGATGACCATGCCGACAAGCGCGACGGCGGAGAACCAGGCGACGCTCGTCTGCCCGAAAGGCAGCACGATGAAGGCGGCGAGCAGCGGACCCAGCGCCGTGCCGGCATTGCCGCCGACCTGGAACATGGACTGCGCGAGGCCATGGCGGCCGCCCGAGGCGAGGCGTGCGACGCGCGAGGATTCCGGATGGAAGATCGCCGAACCCAGACCGATCAGGGAGGCGCCGAGGATCAGGACCGGGAAGGAATGCGCGTAAGCCAGCATGATGAGGCCGACAAAGGTGCTGCCCATGCCGACCGGCAGGGAAAAGGGCATCGGCCAGCGGTCCGTGACGATGCCGACGGCCGGCTGCAGCAGCGAGGCCGTGACCTGGAAGGCCATGGTGAGCAGGCCGATCTGCACGAAATCGAGCGCGTAGTTTTCCTTCAGCAGCGGATAGAGCGACGTCAGCAGCGACTGCATGATGTCGTTCAGCATGTGGCAGGCGCTGACCGCAACGATGATGGAATAGGTGGTGGCGGCGGCGCGGGAGGGCGCGGCCGGGACGACTGTCGACATGGGGAGCCTCGAAATGTTCGCCGCAGGCGGCGCGATTTGCCGTTTCCATACAAGGATTGCGCGCGGCCTGCTTTTGTGCTGAGGTCCATTTCTTACGCGAGTGGGCCAAATATGGAAAAATTGACGCCGGCGCGCCTGAAAGCGCTCGATGACGACCACATCCGCAACCTTTCCCGCATGGAACAATCGAACGAGGACGTTCTGGTCCACAGTTCGGATATTCCGGGCGGCTACACCGTGCCGCCGCATCGCCATCGGCGCACGCAGTTTCTCTGCGTCTTCTCCGGCGTCGTGCTGGTTTCGACGAACCGCGGGCGCTGGATGATCCCGCCCGGCCATGCGCTGCTCATCCCGCGCGGACTGGAGCATTCCGTCGAGATGGCGAGCGATGTCAGCATGCGCTCGGTCTATATCTATTCGCCGGAGGGCCGCGCGGCCTCCGAGGAGCCTGCCGTGCTCGAGGTGACGGATCTGGCGCGCCAGCTGCTCGCCGAGGCCGTGCGCAAGGGCGCGCTTGCGGAGGATCGCGGGCGCGGAGAGCTGGTGATGGCGCTGCTGCTCGACGAGATCGGCCGCCTGCCGGAGCGCCGACTGGGTCTGCCCTTTCCCGCAAGCGGGCGGCTTGCCGGCCTCTGCCGCGATTTCGTCGCAACCCCCTCGCCCATGGCCAAGATCGACGACTGGGCGCGGCATCTCCACATGAGCCGGCGCACCTTCACGCGGTTTTTTCGCGAGGAGATGGGCGTCAGCTTCGTCACCTGGCGGCAGCAGGCCTGCCTTTTCGCCTGTCTGCCAAGACTTGCCGCCGGCGAGCCGGTGACGCGCGTGGCGCTCGACGCCGGCTACGAGAGCGTGCCGGCCTTCACCACCATGTTCAAGCGCATGCTCGGCACCTCGCCGCGCGCCTATCTCACCAGCCGCAAAGCCGCCTGACCGTCTCAAACAGACCGGCAAAGGACGCGATCCGGGGGCTGTTTTCCTGTCGCATTTGGGATTAGGAAGGGGATGCGGGACCCACACCGGGCCGCAGACCGGGAGCGCAAGCCGCACGGGAGACGGATTTTGAGAAAGATACTGGTCATCGGCATTGGCGCGGGCAATCCCGAGCACATGACCGTTCAGGCGATCAACGCGCTGAACCGGGCGGATGTGCTGCTGATCCCCACCAAGGGCGTCGAGAAGGCCTTTCTCGCCGACGCGCGCCGCGATATCTGCGATCGTTTTCTCACCAATGACGCCTGCCGAATCCTCGATTACGCCGTGCCGGTGCGCCGCGCCGATGGGTCCTACGAGGACGGCGTTCACGACTGGCACCATGCCATCGCCGCGATCTACGAACGCACGCTCGTCAACGAGGTGGGCGACGATCAGACGCTGGGCCTGCTCGTCTGGGGCGATCCGATGCTCTACGACAGCACCTTGCGCATCGTCGAGCATGTGCGCGCCGCCGGCCGTGTCGCTTTCGAGATGGAGGTCATTCCCGGCATCACCAGCGTGCAGGCGCTTTGCGCCGGCCACGGCATCGCGCTCAACCGCATCGGCCTCCCCGTAGAGATCACCACCGGCCGGCGGCTTTCCGAGGGCTGGCCGGAGGGCGCGCGCGATGCGCTCGTCATGCTCGACGGCGTGCAGGCGTTCCGCACCGTCGAGGATCCCGAAGCGGAGATCTGGTGGGGCGCCTATCTCGGCACGCCGCACGAAATCCTGCTGTCCGGCCGCCTTTCCGACATGGCCGAGACCATCGCCGAAACCCGCCGCACGGCGCGCGAGGAGCATGGCTGGATCATGGATACCTACCTGATCCGCCGACCCGCCACTGAAGGCGAAGAGGGCGCCGCATGACCACGGCGCTTGCCTGCGATCCCGGCACGTTGCGGCGGGGCGCCTGCCCGTCGCTTGCCGCGCCCATGCGCACCGGCGACGGTTTTCTGGTGCGCCTGCGCCCGGTCGCGGCGGCGCTGACGGCCGATGATCTTCTCGCGCTGGCCGATCTTGCCCGCGAAACCGGCAATGGCCTCATCGAAATCACGGCGCGCGGCAATATCCAGCTGCGCGGCCTGACGCTGGAGACGGTGCCGCGCCTTGCCGAAGGTCTTGCGGCCGCCCGCATCGTGCCGCAGACAGGTGTCGCCATCGAAACGCCAGCGCTCTCCGGGATCGATCCCTCCGAGATCGCCGACGCCACGCCGGTCGCCGATGCCTTGCGTAATGCTATCGCGGCTGCCGCACTCATGCTCGCGCCAAAACTCGCCGTCGTCGTCGATGGCGGCGGCGTGCTGTCGCTTGCCGATGTAGTCGCCGATATCAGGCTCGATGCTGTCGAGACGAACAATGCGGTGGCCTGGCGCCTGTCGGTCGGCGGCGACCGGGAAACGGCACAGCCTCTCGCTTTGCTATCGCCTGAAACGGCAGTTGAAGGCACGATGACGGTCGTGGCGGCGCTGGCTGCGGCCGGTGCGGGCACACGCGGACGCGATCTCGATTCGTCCGCATTGGCCGCCCGCTTGAATGCGCCAGCAATGCCCATTGCGGCCACCATCCCGAACCATCCGATTGGCGTCCACCATATAGACACTCGGCCCGTTCTCGGCGTCTCCCCGGCCTATGGCCAAATGCATGCAGACCGCCTTGCCGCGCTGGTGCGAAGCCTCTCGGCCTTTGGTGCCACGGAATTTCGCCTTGCACCGCATCGCACGCTGCTGGTGCGCGGCCTTTCCGAGTCTGCAATTGCCGCCGCGCAGGATGCGGCGCAGCGCGAAGGTTTCTGGTGCACGGCCAAGGCGCCCGGCCGCTCCGTTTCGATCTGCGCCGGCGCTGCCGGTTGCGCCTCCGCCCGTTTCGATACGCATGCCGCCGCCGATGCGCTTGTCGCCCATGCCGCCGACCTGCTCGACGGTTCCGCCGATGTGCATGTTTCCGGCTGCCCCAAGGGCTGCGCCCATCCGGCCCGCGCCGCTGTCACGCTGAGCGGCACGGCCGAGGGCGTCGGCCTTGTCGTCAACGGCAAGGCGTCCGACCCGGCGCTGTCCACCGTTCCCGCCGACGGCCTCGTGCCGGCGATCCAGCGTCTCGGCACCCTCTCGCGCGATCGCCGGGACGGCCATGAGACGGCGAAAAGCCTGATCGACCGCACCGCGCCCGCCCTTTTCGTTTCCGCATATCAAGGCCAACAATGACCGATTACGACTACATCAAGGATGGCACGGCCATCTATGAAAAATCCTTCGCGATCATCCGCGCCGAGGCCGACCTTGCGCGCTTCTCCGAAGAAGAGGCGGATGTCGCCGTGCGCATGATCCATGCCGCCGGTCTCGTCGAGGCGGCAGCGCATTTCGTCTTCTCACCGGATTTCGTCTCCTCGGCGCGCGGTGCCCTCCAGGCCGGTGCACCGATCTTCTGCGATGCGGAAATGGTGTCGCGCGGCGTCACCGCCGCCCGCCTGCCGGCCAACAACGACGTCGTCTGCACGCTGCGCGATCCGCGCACGCCCGACATCGCCAAAGAGATCGACAATACCCGCTCGGCGGCCGCCATCCGCCTGTGGCTCGAGCGCATGGCCGGCTCCGTCGTCGCCATCGGCAATGCGCCGACCGCGCTGTTCTACCTGCTCGAACTCCTGCGCGACGGCGCGCCGAAACCGGCGGCGATCCTCGGCATGCCCGTCGGCTTCGTCGGGGCGGCGGAATCCAAGGATGCGCTGGCGGACAATTCCTACGGCGTGCCCTTCGCCATCGTGCGCGGCCGCCTCGGCGGCAGCGCCATGACGGCCGCCGCCCTCAATTCGCTCGCACGGCCGGGAGTATGACGATGACGACGGGACGACTTTACGGCGTGGGCACGGGGCCGGGCGATCCGGAGCTTCTGACCCTGAAGGCGGTGCGGGCGATCGGCGAGGCCGACGTGCTCGCCTATTTCGCCAAGGCCGGCCGCTCGGGCAATGGCCGGGCGATCGTCGAGGGCCTGCTGAAGCCCGGCATGGTGGAGCTGCCGCTTTACTATCCCGTGACGACGGAAATCGACAAGGATCACGACGACTACAAGAGCCAGATCACGGCCTTCTACGACGCCTCCGCTGCCGCCGTGGCAGTGCATCTTGCCGCCGGCCGCACCGTTGCGATCCTCTCCGAGGGCGATCCGATGTTCTACGGCTCCTACATGCACCTGCATGTGCGGCTGGCAGACCGTTTCCCGACGGAGGTCATTCCCGGCATCACGGCGATGTCCGGCTGCTGGTCGCTGTCGGGCCTGCCCATCGTGCAGGGCGATGACGTGCTCTCCGTGCTGCCGGGCACGATGCGTGAGGAAGAGCTGTCGCGCCGGCTCGCCGATACCGAGGCGGCCGTCATCATGAAGGTCGGCCGCAACCTGCCGAAGATTCGCCGCGCGCTCTCGGACGCCGGCCGCCTCGGCGAGGCTATCTATGTCGAGCGCGGCACCATGGCGACGAGCAAGTCCATGCGCCTTTCGGAAAAGCTCGACGACACCGCCCCCTATTTCTCGCTCGTGCTCGTGCCGGGCTGGAGCGCGCGGGCATGACGGGCAAACTCTTCGTCATCGGCACCGGCCCCGGCAATCCGGACCAGCTGACGCCGGAAGCGCTTGCCGCCGTCGCGGCATCGACTGAATTCTTCGGCTACTTTCCCTATATCGACCGGCTGAACCTTCGGCCGGACCAGATCAAGGTCGCTTCCGACAACCGTGAGGAACTGAACCGTGCACAGGCGGCGCTGACGCGGGCCGCCGAGGGTGTGAATGTCTGCGTCGTCTCGGGCGGCGACCCCGGCGTCTTCGCCATGGCGGCGGCCGTTTGCGAGGCCATTGATGCCGGGCCGGAGGAATGGAAGTCGGTCGACCTGACGGTCGTGCCGGGTGTCACCGCGATGCTCGCCGTCGCCGCCCGCATCGGCGCGCCGCTCGGGCATGATTTCTGCGCTATTTCGCTGTCGGACAATCTCAAGCCCTGGGACATCATCGAGAAACGGCTGCGCCTGGTGTCCGAGGCGGGGCTGGTGATCGCGCTCTACAACCCGATCAGCAAGGCGCGGCCCTGGCAACTTGGCCGGGCGTTCGAGATCCTGCGCGAGACCTTGCCGGCGACGACGCCCGTCATTTTCGGCCGCGCCGCCGGCCGGCCGGATGAGCGCATGCTCGTCATGCCGCTCGGCGAGGCCGATGCTGACCGCGCGGACATGGCGACCTGCGTCGTCATCGGCTCGCCGGAAACCCGTGTCATCGCCCGTCCCGGCTTGGGCGACCTCGTTTATACGCCGCGTTTCCTGAAGGACGCGAGCAAATGATCGACGAGCCGCACCGCATCCTCGACCGTTTCGGCGCGGTGGTCATCCGCGACCGCCGCCCGCTCGATGAGCAGGACGGGCAGGCCGAGGGCGCGGGCGGCGGCGATTTTAGCCTGCGTGGCCTCTCCACCGGAATTCTTGCTGACGATCACGTCGATCCCTTTGTCGCGCAGCAAGGCGATCTCGTTCTCGACGGCGAAGGGGCCGCGGGCAAGCAGGTATTCGACATCGGGTGCCTCGAGCGGCGGATCGACCGGATCGACGCTACGCACGAGATAATGGTGCTGCGGGGCCGCGTCGAAGGCCTTGGCCTCCTGCCGTCCGATGGTCACGAAGACACGGCGCGGCGCTTCGCCGAGCACGGTCACCGCATCGGAAACCGACGCAACACGCGTCCAGCGATCGCCGGGAACTTCTTCCCAGCCGAGCCGCTCCAGCCGCAGCAGCGGGATGCCGGTCATACTGCTGGCCGCGCGGGCATTGGCGGAAATCCGTTTGGCGAAGGGATGCGTGGCATCGACCAGGAGATCGATCGCATGCGATTCAAGGTAGGCGGCAAGCCCCTCGGCGCCGCCGAAGCCGCCGGTTCGCACCGGCACGGGCTGCGGGACGGGATCGAGCGTGCGGCCGGCGAGCGACAGCGTGACGGCGAGACCGGGTTTTTCGCCAAGGCGTCCGGCCAGATCGCGCGCTTCCGTCGTGCCGCCCAGAATGAGGATGCGTCGCTTGTCCACGCCTGATCGACCTCTTGTTTCCGCCGCTCCGTGGCTTTCCATCGTCGGGATCGGCGAGGACGGTCTAGCCGGTCTCGGCGACGAGGCCAAGGCCGCGATCGGCCGCGCCGAGATCGTCTTCGGCGGCGCGCGGCATCTGGAACTGGCGGATGCTGCCATAACTGGCCAGCGCCATATATGGCTGAGCCCCTTCGAACGCTCCGTCGCGGCGGTGCTTGCCGCGCGCGGGCGGCCGGTGGTCGTGCTCGCTTCGGGTGATCCGTTCTTCTATGGCGTCGGCGTCACGCTGTCGCGGCGCATCGCGCGGGCGGAGATGCAGGTTTTTCCCGCCCCCTCCGCCTTCAGCCTCGCGGCCTCCCGCATGGGATGGGCCTTGCAGGACACGGTCTGTGTCTCGCTGCATGGTCGTCCGCTCGATCTCATCCGCCCGCATCTGCATCCCGACAGCCGCATCCTCGCGCTGACCTCGGACAGCGACGGCCCGGCGGCGCTGGCGGCGTTGCTCTCCGAAAGCGGGTTCGGCGGCTCGGCGCTCACGGTTCTCGAAGCGCTCGGGGGGGCGCGGGAGCGGGTGAGCAGCCATCAGGCGCAGAGCTTTGCGCTTGCCGATGCAGACATGCTGAATGTCTGTGCGGTGGAGGTTTCGGCTGACAGTGCGGCACGGATACTCGCGTTCACTCCGGGTCTCGACGATGCGCTGTTCGAGCACGACGGGCAAATCACCAAGCGCGAGGTGCGGGCGCTGACGCTTTCGGCCTTGGCGCCGAGGCGCGGCGAGCTTCTGTGGGATGTCGGCGGCGGCTCCGGCTCCATCGGCATCGAGTGGATGCTGGCCGACCCGTCCCTCCGGGCTATCGCCATCGAAGGCCATGCCGAGCGCGCGGCCCGCATCCGGCGCAATGCGCAGGCTTTTGGCGTGCCGGGTCTCGTGGTCGTCGAGGGCATGGCGCCTGACGCGCTGGAGGGGCTTGCCGCGCCTGACGCGATCTTCATCGGCGGCGGCGGCAGCGAGGCGGGGGTGATGGAGGCGGCGCTGGCCGGGCTGAAACCCGGCGGCCGGTTGGTCGCCAATGCGGTGACGACGGAGATGGAAGCGGTGCTGCTTGCCCATCATGCCCGGCTCGGTGGATCGCTCATCCGCATCGATATCGCCCGCGCATCGCCCGTCGGGCAGATGACGGGCTGGCGGCCGGCCATGCCGGTCACGCAATGGAGCTGGGTCAAGCCGGCTGGCAAACTCAAGGACTAGGACATGACCGTTCACTTCATCGGCGCCGGCCCCGGCGCCGCCGACCTTATCACCGTGCGCGGCCGCGATCTCATCGGCAAATGCCCCGTCTGCCTCTATGCCGGCTCGATCGTCTCGCCGGAGCTTCTGCAATATTGCCCGCCCGGCGCCCGCATCATCGACACGGCGCCGATGTCGCTCGACGAGATCGAGGCGGAATATGTCAAGGCGGCCGCGGCGGGCGAGGATGTGGCGCGGCTGCATTCCGGCGATCTCTCGGTCTGGAGCGCCGTTGCCGAGCAGATCCGCCGGCTGGAGAAGAACGGCATCGCCTATACGATGACGCCGGGCGTGCCCTCCTTTGCGGCGGCGGCATCGGCGCTCGGCCGCGAGCTCACCATTCCCGCCGTCGCGCAGAGCCTCGTGCTCACCCGCGTTTCCGGCCGCGCCTCGCCCATGCCGAACCGCGAGACCCTGCAGGGGTTCGGCGCGACGGGGGCGACGCTCGCCATCCACCTTGCCATCCATGCGCTCGACCAGGTGGTGACGGAGCTCACGCCACTTTACGGCGCCGATTGCCCGGTCGCGATCGTCGTCAAGGCCTCCTGGCCGGATGAGCGCGTGGTGCGCGGCACGCTTTCCGATATCGCGGCGAAGGTGGCGCAAGAGCCGATCGAGCGCACGGCGCTGATCTTCGTCGGCCGCTCGCTGGCGGCGGAGGATTTTCGCGAAAGCTCGCTCTACGACCCCGCCTACCAGCGCCGGTTCCGAGGCCGCGACGGACTTTAGGCGAGGATTTCCTCAAAGGCGAGGGACGCCTTCGAGCGATAACGCTCCTTGTGCCGCAGCAGGCGAAAAGCCCGTTCCGGCAGGTCGAAGCCGACGGGCGCCAGTCGCCCGGCGGCGATGTCGTCCTCCACCACGGCAAGCGAAACCGCCGTCAGCACGCCGCCCGTCAGTACCGCGCTGCGCACGGCCTCGTTGGAGGGCAGCGAGAGCGTCACGTCCAGGGCTTCCTCCTGCACGCCATGCACTGCCAGCATGGCAATGAGGGCGCTACGTGTGCCCGAACCCGGTTCGCGCAGCACCCAGCGCGCTGCGGCAAGAGCCTCGGCATCGGCCCTGCCGCCGGCGAGCGGGTGCCCGACCGGCGCGACGATCACCAGCCGGTCGCGGGCGACGATGCGCTGCGACAGCGCCGGATGCTCGACCGTTCCCTCGACGAAACCCAGTTCCGCCTGTCCCTCCAGAACCGTCTCGGCCACCTGCTCGGTGTTGCTGGTGATGAGCTGGATATCGATGGCGGGGTAGGCCGCCTTGAAACGCATCAGCCTCGGCGGAAGCCAGGAGCCGCCGACCGTCTGGCTTGCCGCGAGCGTCAGCCGCCCGCGCTTCAGGCCGCCTATCTCGGTGAGGAAGAGGTCGGCGCTGGCGGCGCGCGCCAGCGTCGCCTTCGCCTCGGGCAGGAAGGCCTGGCCGGTCTCGGTCAGCGCGATCCGCCGGCCCGTGCGGTGGAAGAGGGCGATGCCGTAGCGCTCCTCCAGCACGCGGACTGCCGAGCTGGCGGCCGAAGGCGTGAGGTTGAGGGCATCGGCGGCCTGCGTCAGGTGCTCTCGCTCCGCCACGGCGACGAAGATGCGCAGCTGTTCCAGCGTCATCATATGTTCGATCCAATCGAATGAAATGTCCGATATTTACCGATGGATCGAATGAATTTTCAAGAGCATCCTCGATGCATGGAAAATTCAGCCAATAATTGTGAAAATCCTGGAATTCGATCCCTGTTGCCGGGCGTATTGGCCTCGGCAGCGGTTTCCGGCCTTGCGCTGGCGTCCGAGCGGCTGGAGCTGTGGCTGACCGGCGGCACATGGATCGAGGCGCTGGTGCTGGCGATCCTCATCGGCGCGCTCTGCCGTCTCTTCCTGCGCCGGCCGGAAGCGTTCGAGCCGGGCGTCGCCTTTTCGGCGAAGTATTTTCTGGAGGTGGCCATCGTGCTGCTTGGCGCCAGCGTCAGCGCAGCGGCGGTGATGGAAATGGGGCTGCCGCTCATCGGCGCCATCGCGCTGGTGGTGGGCGTCGCCCTTGTCGCCAGCTATGCCATCGGGCGTGGCCTCGGCCTTTCCCGGTCCGTCGCTCTTCTGGTCGCCTGCGGTAATTCGATCTGCGGAAACTCGGCCATCGCGGCGACGGCACCGGTCATTCGCGCCGATGCCGAGGATGTCGCTTCCTCTATCGCCTTCACCGCCGTGCTCGGCATGCTCACCGTGTTGCTGCTGCCGGTGCTGGTGCCGCTGCTCGGCCTTTCGGCGACGGGTTATGGCGTGATGGCGGGCATGACGGTCTATGCGGTGCCGCAGGTGCTGGCGGCGACCGCGCCGGTCTCGGCGCTCAGCATCCAGATCGGCACCTTCGTCAAGCTGGTGCGTGTGCTGATGCTTGGCCCGGTCATCTTCCTGCTGTCGCTCGTCTCAGGCAAGGCTAGGGGCGAACGCCCGGCGCTGCATCGGCTTGTGCCGTGGTTCATCCTCGGCTTCCTCGCGCTCCTCGTTGCCCGCAGCCTCGGCCTCATCAATGCGGCCCTCGCCGCGCGCATGAACGGCGTGGCAACGGGGCTGACGATCCTGTCGATGGCAGCCCTTGGCCTCGGCATCGATCTGCGCCGGGTGATGCGCGCCGGGCCGCGGGTGACGGCCGCGGTCATCCTGTCGCTCGGCGTGCTGGCGTCCGCAAGCTATGCCATGGTGCTGCTGCTCAACCTTGCGACGGCCTGAAACCTCAGGCCGCGTTTTCCCGTGCGGTCGCCGGTATGTAGTTGAGCACCGGACCCAGCCAGCGCTCGACCTCGCCGACCGCCATGCCCTTGCGCCGCGCATAGTCCTCGACCTGATCGCGCTCCACCTTGGCGACGCCGAAATAGTAGCTTTCGGGTGACGCGATATAGAGGCCGGAGACGGAGGAGCCCGGCCACATGGCAAAGCTTTCCGTCAACGTCACGCCAATTTCGTTTTCCGCATCGAGCAGCCGGAAGAGCGCCGTCTTTTCCGTGTGGTCCGGCTGGGCGGGGTAGCCGGGTGCCGGCCGGATACCGGAATAGGGCTCGCCGATGAGATCGGTCGGAGCGAAGGTCTCGTCCGATGCGTAGCCCCAGAGTTCCTTGCGCACGACTTCATGCATGCGCTCGGCAAAGGCTTCGGCGAAGCGGTCGGCCAGCGCCTTGACGAGGATGGAGTTGTAGTCGTCGTTCGCCCGCTCGAAGCGCTCGGCAATGGCGATCTCGCCGATGCCGGCCGTGACGACGAAACCGCCGAGATAATCCGGTTTGCCGCTGTCGGCAGGCGCGACGAAATCGGCGAGTGCGACATTCGGCCGGCCATCGCGCTTGGAGAGCTGCTGGCGCAGCGTGAAGAAGGTCGCAAGCTCCGTGTCGCGTGCCTCATCGGTGAAGAGCCTGATATCGTCCCCCACGCTGCCGGCCGGCCAGAAGCCGACGACGGCCTTGGGCGTGAACCATTTTTCCGCGATGATTTTTTCCAGCATGGCCTGCGCGTCGGCAAACAGCTGGCGGGCGGCGGCGCCCTGTTTCTCGTCGTCGAGGATTTTCGGATAGACGCCCTTCAGCTCCCAGGTCTGGAAGAAGGGTGTCCAATCGATGTAGCGGGCAAGATCGGCGAGGTCCCAGTCCTGCCAGACGCGGGTGCCGAGGAAGGACGGCCTCTTCGGCCGGTAGGCGGACCAGTCGGCCCTGAAGGCATTGTCGCGGGCTTTCACGAGCGGCAGGCGCTGCTTTTCGGCCTCGCTTCTGGCATGGGCATCCGCCACCTTGCGGTATTCCGCTTTCAAAGTCTCGACGTAACCGGGTTTCATATCGGCAGACAGCAGGCTGCCGACCACGCCGACGGCGCGGCTGGCATCCGTGACGTAAACGGTCTGGCCGCGGTCGTAGCGGGGGTGGATTTTGACCGCGGTGTGCACGCGGCTGGTCGTCGCGCCGCCGATCAGCAGCGGGATATCGAAGCCTTCGCGCTCCATTTCGGTCGCGACATGCACCATCTCGTCGAGCGACGGGGTGATCAGGCCCGAGAGGCCGATGATATCGACCTTTTCGGCCTTTGCGGTCTCAAGGATCTTCGTCGCCGGCACCATGACGCCGAGGTCGATGATCTCGTAATTGTTGCAGGCGAGCACGACGCCGACGATGTTCTTGCCGATATCGTGCACGTCGCCCTTGACGGTGGCCATCAGGATTTTTCCGGCACTCCGGCGTTCGGCGCTGCCGCCATTGGCGCGCTTTTCCGCTTCCATATAGGGCAGCAGCACGGCGACGGCCTGCTTCATCACGCGGGCGGATTTGACGACCTGCGGCAGGAACATCTTGCCCGCGCCAAAAAGGTCGCCGACGACGTTCATGCCGGCCATCAGCGGCCCCTCGATGACGTGCAGCGGGCGTTCGGCGTTCTGCCGGGCCTCCTCCGTATCCGCCTCGACGAATTCGGTGATGCCGTTGACGAGGGCATGTTCCAGCCGCTTTTCCACCGGCCATTCGCGCCAGGCGAGGTCGCGCTCGCGGGCTTCCTTGCCCGCCGCACCCTTGAAGCGCTCTGCGATATCGAGCAGGCGCTCGGTCGCGGTGCCGCCGGCCTTCGGCACGCGGTTCAGCACCACGTCCTCGCAGGCTTCGCGCAGGTCCGCCTCGATCGTGTCGTAGACCGCCAGCTGGCCGGCATTGACGATGCCCATGTCCATGCCAGCCTGGATGGCGTGGTAGAGGAAGACGGCGTGCATCGCCTCGCGCACCGGTTCGTTGCCGCGGAAGGAGAAGGACAGGTTGGAGACGCCGCCCGAGATATGGGCATGTGGCAGGGTCGCGGTGATCTCGGCCGTCGCCTCGATGAAGTCGACGCCGTAATTGTCGTGCTCCTCGATACCGGTCGCCACGGCGAAGATGTTCGGGTCGAAGACGATATCCTCGGGCGCAAGGCCGGCGACCTCGGTCAAGAGCGTGTAGGCGCGGGTGCAGATTTCCACCTTGCGCGCCTTGGTGTCGGCCTGGCCTGTCTCGTCGAAGGCCATGACGACGACGGCGGCCCCATAGGCGCGCACCAGCTTTGCATGGTGCAGGAAGGCCTCTTCGCCTTCTTTCAGCGAGATGGAATTGACCAGCGGCTTGCCCTGCACACATTTCAGGCCGGCCTCGATCACCTCCCATTTGGACGAGTCGATCATCACGGGAACGCGGGCGATGTCGGGCTCGGCGGCGATGAGGTTGAGATATTCGACCATCGCCTTGCCGGAATCGATCAGGCCCTCGTCCATGTTGATGTCGATGATCTGCGCGCCGTTCGCCACCTGGTCGCGGGCGACGTCGAGGGCGGCGGCATAGTCGCCCGCCGTGATCAGCTTGCGGAATTTCGCCGAGCCGGTGACGTTGGTGCGTTCGCCGACATTCACGAAGGGAATGGCCTCCGTCAGCGTGAAGGGTTCGAGACCGGAGAGGCGCATGTGGCGCGGGATATCGGGGATGGCGCGCGGCTTGTGGCGCGACGCGGCCTCGGCGATGGCGCGGATATGGTCGGGCGTCGAGCCGCAGCAGCCGCCGACGACGTTGACCAGGCCGTCGCGCATAAAACCTTCGATCTGGGCGGCCATCTCGTCCGGCGTCTCGTCATACTGGCCGAAGGCATTCGGCAGGCCGGCATTGGGATAGGCGCAGACGAAGGTCTGGGCGACGGCGGAAATTTCCGCGAGATGGGCGCGCATGGCATTGGCGCCGAGCGCGCAGTTGAGGCCGATGGAGAAGGGATCGGCATGCCGGACCGAATTCCAGAAGGCCTCCGGCGTCTGGCCGGACAGGGTGCGGCCGGAGAGATCGGTGATGGTGCCGGAGATCATGACGGGCAGATCGATGCCCTTTTCCTCGAAGACCTCGCGCGTCGCGAAGATCGCCGCCTTGGCGTTCAGCGTGTCGAAGATCGTCTCGATCAGGATGATGTCGGCGCCGCCGTCGATGAGGCCGCGCAGCTGCTCGGCATAAGCGATACGGAGATCGTCGAAGCTGACGGCGCGATAGCCGGGATTGTTGACGTCGGGCGAGATGGAGGCGGTGCGGTTGGTCGGGCCGAGCGCGCCGGCGACGAAGCGGCGCTTGCCGTCCTTCTGCTCGGCGCGCAGGCCGGCGCGACGGGCAAGGCGGGCACCGTCGCGGTTCAGCTCATAGACCATGTCCTCCATGCCGTAATCGGCCTGGGCGATGGTGGTGGAGGAGAAGGTGTTGGTCTCGAGGATGTCGGCGCCGGCGAGCGCGTAGCGATAATGGATGTCCTCGATCGCGCCGGGCTGGGTCAGCGTCAGGAGGTCGTTGTTGCCCTGCTGGTGGCAGGCGCAATCGCCGAAGCGGTCGCCGCGGAAATCGTCCTCGACCAGCTTCAGCGTCTGGATTTCCGTGCCCATGGCGCCGTCGAGCACGAGGATTCTTTCACGGGCCGCGTTTTCGAGGGCGGCGCGGATTGCGCGACCGTCCCGCTTCGGCTGTTTTGGGCCGAACAGATCGTCCAGGTAGGAAACGGCCATGGGAAAACCCTCCGGTGCAGGCAAGACTACACCGGAGTTCACATAAAGATATCTTTATGTCAATATGTCTTTATGCGAGTGACCTAGTGCATCGGTCCATCCGCCCCGGCAAGCGAGGCGAACATCGCCTTGAGACGGATGATATCGGGATCGGCACTTCGGCAACGGGCAAGCTTGTCCACCTCCTTCAGCGCCTCGACCGCGAGGTCGGCGCCGCGTGGCTGCCAGAGCAGCCAGGAGATGAAGACGGATTCCGGCTTGCCGGTGCCGGATGGCTTGAGTTCGGTGAATTGAAACATTTTTTCCCCAATCGAAAATTGGGGGATGACCGGACGCACGCTCATGGATTTCACCCGAAGGTGACAACAAGCGCACCCTTGGGACACCCCGCCCATGGACGTTACAGACGTGTCAGGGCAGGTCTCCTGGCTTGCGGGTCATTGCCTTTGTCTCGCCTTCCCGGTGGTTCACACCAGTGGCATGGAGCGACATCGGCTCGCCGTTCACAGTTGCGGGGGCAGCGCCGGTCTTGATCCTCGTTGGAGCATCGCACCGGCTTCCCTCTTAGCCTCCGAGCCGTTTGCGACTCGGAAGACCCTGACGGCCGGAGACTGGCTTGGTGCGGCGGGCAAGTCAAGGATACGAGGACACAATGCACAGGCCTGGAACTTTTTTCACCGCGGCGCATTTGAACCTTCGCCTGCCTCCTGCCCCTCGCTCGTCCCGCGGCGAGGGCGTGATTCACCAAAACCGCAGATGAGGGCCGATGCCGAGCCATCCCGACACGCTCAGATGTTGCAAGTCTCTGTCCTTACGGCTAAAAAATGCCGTTTTCATGCACCACGCGGCCAGGATGCCAATCAGCGTGTCGCCTGAGCCATGTTTCCACCATTCGCGCCGCCAGGGCGCCGTATGGTGTCATGGCTGATCGCGGCACAGAGACGAAACCTGCCCGCAAAAAACCTTCCGGCGCACAGGCCTTTTCCGGATGGTTCAACATGGCCGGATCCAGATTAAGAAATATGTCCCTTCACAATACGCCGCACGCCGCCCGCGACGCAGACGCCAAGCAGATCGACTATAACGATTCGATCCGCGCCACTTATCTGACGCTGGAGGAGCTGGCCGATTGCGGAGCGGCTCTGGCGCGCGACAAGACAGCGCCGCTGCCCGGTTTCCGGCCTTTTGAATTCCGCGCCAGGCACAAGGAAAACGAGAAGGAAATCTTCCGCGTCTATCAGGCGACAGCCAAGGACGTGGAATCGGGCGCGCAGATCACACCCGCCGCCGAATGGCTGCTCGACAATTATTACGTCATCGAAGAGGCCATCCAGGAGGTCCGCCGCGACTTCCCGCGCCGTTTCTATCGCCAGCTTCCGACCGTCGAGATCGACGGGCAGCCGGTGCCGCGCACGCTGGTGCTGGCCTGGCTCTACGTCGCCCATACCCAGAGCAACATCTCGCAGGAAAGCCTGACAGCCTTCGTACAGGGTTTCCAGAAGATCGATGCTCTGAAGATCGGCGAACTCTGGGCGCTGCCGTCGTTCATCCGCTTCGTGCTGCTCGAAAACCTGCGCCGCATTTCCAGCCGCGTCGAGCGCTCGCGCAAGATGCGCATCAAGGCGAACGAGGTGGCCGACGAACTGGTCCGTCTCAACGATCCGGAAAAGGCCATCGCGCATCTGCGCACCATGGAAAGCTTCGCCGAGGACAACACCTTCGTCACCCAGCTGCTCTACCGGCTGCGCGACGGCCTGCAGGCCTCGGGCGCCGTCATCCAATGGCTGGAACGCAGGATCGAAAGCCGCGGCAGCGACCTTGAAGAGTTGATCGTCTCGGAAAACAACCGCCTGTCCTCCGGCAACGCTACGATGAGCTCGCTCATCAAGAGCCTGCGTACCGTCGACGACACGGAATGGCCGGTCTGGTTCGAGAGCGTCAGCCGCCTCGACGAGGCGCTGCGCCAGGGCTCGGACTATTCCGATCTCGACTTCGGCTCGCGCAACAAATACCGCAATACGATCGAGCGCTATGCCCGTCGCTCGGGCAAAACGGAGCTGGAGGTTACCGAGACGGCACTTGCCATGACGGCGGAGGATGCCGCCGCCCATGTCGAGGATCTCGATTACGAGGCCAATGTCGCCGCCTTCCTCGTCGGCAAAAAGCGAAAGCTGCTCGAAAAACGCATCGGCTATCGCCCCTCGCTCGTCCAGCGCATCGTGCGCTTCGGCCGCAAGCTTGACTGGTTCGCCATTGCCGGGCCGAACATTCTCCTGACGCTTCTGGCGATGATCGCGGTCTTCTATTTCCTCGACCAGCTCGATATCCCGAACGGCGCCTGGCTGATCATGCTGGTGCTCTTCGCGCTGCCGGCCTCGGAAGGCGCGTCGGGCCTGTTCAACACGCTGGTCACCTTCTTCGTGACGCCCTCGCGCCTCGTCGGCTACGAGTTCAAGGACGGCATTCCCGACGATGCACGTACCCTCGTCGTCGTGCCCTGTCTGATCGCCAAGCGCGACCATGTCGACGAGCTGGTGCGCAATCTCGAAGTGCACTATCTCGCCAATCCGCGCGGCGAGATCTATTTCGCGCTTGTCAGCGACTGGACCGACAGCCAGGTGGAGGAAACGCCCGCCGACCTCGAAGTTCTCGAATACGCCAAGCGCGAGATGGCGGCGCTCTCGGCGCGTTATGCCTATGACGGCCGCATGCGCTTCTATCTCCTGCACCGCCGCCGCCTCTACAATCCCTCCGAAGGCGCGTGGATGGGCTGGGAGCGCAAGCGCGGCAAGCTGCACGAGCTGAACCTGCTGCTGCGCGGCGATGGCGACACGACCTTCCTGCCGGGCGCCAATGTGGTGCCGCCCGATGTCAAATACGTCATGACGCTCGATTCCGACACGCGCCTGATGCGCGATGCGGTGACGAAGCTCGTCGGCAAGCTGCACCACCCGATCAACCGCCCGGTCATCGATGCCGAAAAGGGCAAGGTCACCGCCGGCTACAGCATTCTCCAGCCGCGCGTCACGCCGTCGCTGACGACGGGCAAGGAAGCCTCGACCTTCCAGCGCATCTTCTCCGCCGACCGGGGCGTCGATCCTTACGTCTTCACCGTTTCCGACGTCTATCAGGACTTCGCCGGCGAAGGCACCTTCACCGGCAAGGGCCTCTACCATGTCGATGCCTTCGAAGCGGCCGTGAAGGGCAAGATCGGCGAGAACGAAGTGCTCAGCCACGACCTGCTCGAAGGCTCGCTGTCGCATTGCGCGCTGGTGACGGATGTCGAGCTCATCGAGGACTTCCCGACCCGCTACGGCACGGAAACCTCGCGCCAGCATCGCTGGGCGCGGGGCGACTGGCAGCTCCTGCCCTACCTCTTCAACCCGGCAAACGGCATTTCCATGCTCGGCCGCTGGAAGATGTACGACAATCTGCGCCGCAGCCTCATTCCCATCGGCTGGCTCGTCGCCTCCGTCATGGGCTGGTATTATATGGAGCCGCGCCAGGCGCTGATCTGGCAGTTGGTGCTGATCTTCCTGCTCTTCGTCGCGCCGACGCTCTCGCTGATCTCGGGCATCATGCCGCGCCGGGGTGATATCGTCGCGCGCGCGCATGTGCATCGGGTCATCTCGGATATCCGTGCCTCCAATGCGCAGGTCGCGCTGCGCATCGCCTTCATCGCCCATGCGGCGGCGCTGATGGCCGATGCCATCGTGCGCTCGGTCTACCGCACCTTCGTCAGCCGCAAGCTGATGCTGGAATGGCGCACGGCCGCCCAGGCCGACAGCGCCGCACGCGGCGGCATCCTCGACCACTACAAGGCGATGTGGCAGGCGCCGGCGCTCGCCGTGCTCTCCGTCGCGCTCGCCATGATCTCGGATACGGGCCTGCCGTTCATCGGCGTGCCCTTCGCCCTCGTCTGGGCGCTCTCGCCGGCCATTGCCTGGTATGTCAGCCAGACGGCGGAGACCGAGGACCAGCTCGTCGTGTCCGATTATGTTGCGACCGAGCTTCGCAAATATGCCCGCCGCACCTGGCGCTATTTCGAGGATTTCGTCACCGCCGAACAGCACTACCTGCCGCCGGACAATTTCCAGGAAACGCCGCAGCCGGTGCTTGCGGAGCGCACCTCGCCGACCAATGTCGGCGTCTACCTGCTCTCGGTCATCTCGGCGCGCGATTTCGGCTGGATCTCGTTCGAGGAGACGGTCCGCCGCCTCGAGCAGACCATCGCCACCATCGACGGCATGCCGAAATATCGCGGCCATCTCTATAACTGGTACCGCACCAACACGCTGGAAACGCTCGGCCCCCGCTACGTCTCGGCGGTGGACAGCGGCAACCTCGCCGGTCACCTCATCGCGATTTCCTCGATGTGCCGCGAATGGGCGGAAGCCCCCTCGGCGCATTTGCAGGGTAGCCTCGACGGGATCGGCGACGTCGCCTCGATCCTTTCGGAAACGCTGAAGAAACTGCCGGACGACCGCAAGACCGTGCGCCCGCTGCGCCGCCTCATCGAGGAGCGCATCGTCGGCTTCCACAACGCGCTCGCCGCCGTCAAGCGCGAGCATGAATTTGCCTCGATCCGCGTCATCAACCTCTCGGTGCTGGCGCGCGACGTCAACAAGCTGATCGTCAATCTCGACCACGAGATCAAGTCGGTCGACAGCGGCGAGCTTGCCAAATGGGCGGGCGCGCTGGTCGCGACCTGCGAGGCGCATATCGCCGACAGCGTCTTCGACCTCGGCTCCATCGAGGGCCTGCGCGACCGGCTCGTCGTGCTGCGCGACCGCGCCCGCGACATCGCCTTCTCGATGGATTTTGGCTTCCTGTTCCGCCCGGAGCGACGCCTTCTCTCCATCGGCTACCGCGTCGAGACGAACGAACTCGACGAGGCCTGCTACGACCTTCTGGCGTCCGAAGCCCGCCTCACCAGCCTCTTCGCCATCGCCAAGGGCGACCTGCCCACCGAGCACTGGTACAAGCTCGGCCGCCCGGTCGTGCCGGTCGGCTCGCGCGGCGCGCTGGTCTCCTGGTCCGGTTCGATGTTCGAATATCTCATGCCGCCGCTCGTCATGCAGGAGCGCCAAGGCGGTATTCTCAACCAGACCAACAATCTGGTGGTGAAGGAGCAGATGAACCACGGCCGCCGTCTCGGCACGCCTTGGGGCATTTCGGAAGCGGCCTTCAATGCCCGCGACCATGAGCTGACCTACCAGTACACCAATTTCGGTGTGCCGACGCTCGGCCTGAAGCGCGGCCTCGGCCAGAACGCCGTCATCGCGCCCTATGCCTCGCTGCTCGCCGCGCAATACGCGCCGGAAGAGGCGCTCGCAAACCTCGAGCGCCTGCGCAAGCTCGGCGCTCTCGGCGTCTATGGCTTCCACGATGCCGTCGACTTCACGCCGACCCGCGTGCCGGAGGGCAAGACCTGCGCGGTCGTGAAGAACTACATGGCGCACCATCACGGCATGTCGATTGCCGCCGTCGCCAACGTCGTCTTCAACGGCGCACTGCGCGAGCGCTTCCATGCCGACCCGGTCATCGAGGCCGCCGAACTGCTCTTGCAGGAAAAGGCGCCGCGCGACATTCCGGTCATCAATGCCAAGCGCGAGCCGGAAACCGTCGGCAGCACGCAGGCCGACCTGCTTCGCCCGGAAATCCGCGTCATCGAAAACCCCTTCGCCAAGGAGCGCGAGACCGTCTTCCTGTCGAACGGCCACTATTCGGTGATGCTGACGGCGAACGGTTCCGGCTATTCGCGCTGGAACGGCCAGTCCGTCACGCGCTGGAAGCCCGACCCGACGGAAGACCGCTGGGGCTCCTTCCTCTTCCTGCGCGATACCGTCTCCGGCGAATGGTGGTCCGCCACGGCGGAACCCAAGCGTATCGAGGGCGAGAAGACCAAGACGCAGTTCGGCGACGACAAGGCGGAATTCGTCAAGACGATCGGCTCGCTGAGCAGCGAGGTCGAGGTCATCGTTGCCACCGAGCATGATGCCGAGGGCCGCCGCCTGACGCTGCTCAACACCGGTACGGAAGACCGCTTCATCGAAGTGACCTCCTATATGGAGCCGGTCATCTCCACCGACGACGCCGACAGCGCCCATCCGCTGTTCTCGAAGATGTTCGTCCGCACCGAGATCGGCAAGCGCGGCGACGTCATTCGCGCCGAGCGCAACAAGCGCAATCCGAACGAGCCGGACATGGCGATCGCCCATCTGATCGTCGACAATGCCGGCCCGTCGCGGCGCACGGAGGTCGAGACGGACCGCCGTCGCTTCATCGGCCGTGGCCGCACGCTCGCGACTGCTGCCGCCTTCGATCCGGGCGCGCAGCTTTCCGGGACTGATGGCTTCACGCTCGATCCGGTACTCGCCTTGCGCCGCGTGGTGCGCGTGCCTGCCGGCAAGAAGGTCAAGGTCATTTTCTGGACGATTGCCGCCCCCAGTCGCGCCGAGGTGGATGCCGCCATCGACCTCTACCGTCATCCGGAGAGCTTCAACCAGGAAATGATCCATGCCTGGACACGCTCGCAGGTGCATATGCGCCATATCGGCGTGACTTCGCAGGAGGCGGCGAGCTTCCAGACGCTTGGCCGCTACCTCACCTATCCCGACATGCACCTGCGTGCGGATGCCGGCACGATCCAGACCGGGCTGACAGCCCAGTCGGCGCTGTGGCCGCTGGCGATTTCGGGCGATTTCCCGATCTTCGTTCTGCGCATCAACGACGATATCGATCTCGACGTCGCCCGTGAGGCGCTGCGCGCGCAGGAGTATCTGCGCCACCGCGGCGTGACGGCCGATCTGGTCATCCTCAACGAGCGCGCCTCCTCTTACGCCCAGGACATGCAGCATACGCTCGACCAGATGTGCGAGAACCTGCGCCTGCGCGGCCAATCCGACGGCATGCGCCAGCATATCTTCGCGGTGCGCCGTGATCTGATGGAAGTTGCTACCTGGCAGGCGCTGCTGGCCACCGCCCGTGCGGTCTTCCATGCCCGCAACGGCACGCTTTCCGATCAGATCACCCGCATGGCGACGCTCTTCTCCACGCCGCGCAGCGAGGAGGAGACGAAGACCGAAATCGTCACGCCAAAGCTGGCGGCCCCTGCGGCCGCCGAGCCGGTCGCGATCGATGGCGAAGGCCTGACCTTCTGGAACGGGTTCGGTGGCTTCAACGCCGATCGCCGTGAATATGCCGTGCGCCTGCGCGGCGGGGCGGCGACGCCCCAGCCGTGGATCAACGTCATCGCCAACAAGGAATTCGGCTTCCACGTTTCGGCGGAGGGCGCGGGCTTTACCTGGAGCCGCAATTCGCGCGATTTCCAGCTGACGCCCTGGACCAACGACCCGGTCGTCAACCGTCCGGGCGAGGCCTTCTATGTGCGTGATCGTGACCGCGGAACGGTGATGACACCCTTTGCGGCGCTGTCGCAGCGTCCGTCGGTGAAGTTCGAAACCTGGCACGGCCTCGGCTATACCGCCTTCCGCAGCTGGGAGGACGGTATCGAGCTCGATCTGGTGCAGACGGTCGATCCCGAGGATCCGGTCAAATATTCGCGCCTCGTCGTGAAGAATACCGGCGACACGGAACGCAATCTCTCGGTGTTCGGCTATATCGAATGGGTGCTTGGCAACAATCCCGCCAAGACGGCGCCCTTCGTGCTGACCAGTCATGACGAGGAGAGCGGCGCGCTTTTCGCCACCAATCCCTACAGCTTCGATTTTGCCGGCCGGAGCAGCTTCTTTGCCGTGGATGCGCCGTTGGCGGGCTTCACGGCCAAGCGCCGCGACTTCATCGGCAAGGGCGATATCGCCTCGCCTGCGGCGCTTGCGACCGGCCTTGCGCTTTCGAGCGCGGCCGACGGCATGGGGGATCCCTGCGCGGCACTGTCCGTCGATATCGTGCTGAAGCCCGGCGAGAAGCGCGAACTACTGTTTGTGCTCGGCGACACAGCGGACGCGGACAGCGCCAAGGCGCTGGCCGAGAAGAGCCGCGCGGCCGATTTCGATGCCGTCATGGCAGCGGTGCGGGCCTTCTGGGAAGACTTCACCGGCACGCTGCAGGTGAAGACGCCCGATGCCGCGCTCGACCGCATGGTCAATGACTGGCTGCCCTACCAGGCGCTCGGTTGCCGCATCATGGCACGCTCCGCCTTCTATCAGGCAAGCGGCGCCTATGGCTTCCGCGACCAATTGCAGGACACGCTGGCCTTCGTGCTGCACCGGCCGGAACTTGCCCGCCGGCAGATCCTCAATGCCGCCTCGCGCCAGTTCGTCGAGGGCGACGTGCAGCATTGGTGGCTGCCCGACAGCGGCGCCGGCGTGCGCACCACGATCTCCGACGACGTGGTCTGGCTCGCCCATGCGGTGGACTATTACTGCCGCACCTCCGGCGACCGTGCCGTGCTCGACGAAAAGCTCGCCTTCATCGAGGGCCAGCCGCTTGCCGAGGGACAGCACGATTCCTTCTACAAGCCGGGCCGCGCCTCCGAAGAGGCCTCGCTCTACGAGCATTGCGCCCGTGCGCTCGATCTTGCGATCAGGCGGACCGGTGAAAACGGCCTGCCGCTCATCCTCGGCGGTGATTGGAACGACGGCATGAACCGCGTCGGCGAAGCCGGCCGCGGCACCAGCGTCTGGCTCGGCTGGTTCCTGGCCGGCACCTTGCGCGGCTTCAGCGCTATTGCCCGCGAGCGTGGGGATAGTGGTCGCGCGGAAGCTTGGGAAGGCCATCTCGGCCGCCTCAAGCAGGCGCTGGAAACGGCGGGCTGGGATGGCAGCTATTATCGCCGTGGTTATTTCGACGACGGCACGCCGCTCGGTTCTGCCGAAAGCGCCGAATGCCGGATTGATTCCATCGCACAAAGTTGGAGCGTTCTCTCCGGCGAGGGCGATGCGGAGCGCTCGCGTCAGGCGATGGACGCCGTGCTGGAAAATCTCGTCGATCGGGAAAACGGCATCATCCGCCTGTTCACCCCGCCGCTTACCGAGACGCCGCAGGATCCCGGCTACATCAAGGCCTATCCGCCGGGTGTGCGCGAAAACGGCGGGCAATATACCCATGCCGCGACCTGGGTCGTGCTGGCTCTGGCGCGCCAGGGCCGGGCGGACGATGCCTTTGCCTGCTTCGATATCCTCAACCCGGTCAAGCATGCGCTCGATCCGGATGCGGCCGAACGCTATCGTGTCGAGCCCTACGTGGTCGCCGCCGACGTCTATGGTGAAGGCGAGCGCACCGGGCAGGGCGGTTGGAGCTGGTATACCGGCTCGGCGGGTCTCCTCTACCGCGCGGCCGTCGAGGGCATCCTCGGCATCCGCAAGGAAGGCGGTCGCCTCTTCGTCAATCCGGCCCTGCCTTCCTCCTGGAACGGCTATGGCGCGACGCTCACCATTGATGGCAAGAAGGTCACTATCCGCGTTGATCGGGGTGACGATGGTGGATGGGTCGCAAATGTGAACGGCACCGTCATCAAATCTTCAAACGAGGGTTATTTGCTCTGATCCCAGATGTGGATCAGACTGACATGACAGACAAAGCTGGACTGACGGGCGCCGTGCCGCGGCAACGCGACACGCGCCTCGATGTTTTCAGGGCCATTGCCCTCCTGACGATTTTCGTCAACCACGTTCCGGGCCAGTATCTGGAACACCTAACGCACAAGAATTTCGGTTTTTCCGACTCGGCCGAGGCCTTCGTGCTGATTTCCGGCATGTCGGTGGGGCTTGCCTACGGCGCGCGTTTTGCCGTCGGCGAGCGGCTGGCGGTCACGCTGCGCATCCTGCGCCGGGCGCTGACGCTCTACGTCGCCCATATCATGACGAGCATCCTGACTTTCGCGATCTTCGCGGGCGGCGCCCTGTGGTTCGAGCGGCCGGACCTGATCTCGGAAATCAACCTGCGCGCCGTCGTCGACCGCACGGAGCAGGGCGTCGTCAGCATGGTGCTGCTCGGCCACCAGTTCGGCTACAACAACATCCTCTCGATGTATGCCGTGCTGTTCCTGATGCTGCCGGGCTTTCTCTGGCTCTACCGGCAAAGCGCCCTGCTTTTGCTTGCCGTCTCCGGCACGCTCTGGCTTTGCGCCGGCATCTGGCAGATCGCGCCGTCCAACTTCCTCGACGACGGAAAATGGTTCCTCAACCCGCTGTCCTGGCAGTTCCTCTTCGTCACCGGCTTCGTGGGCGTGCTCAGGGCGAAGCGGGCAGGCATTCCGCGCAATGCCCTGCTGACGGCGCTGTCTGGCGCCTATCTCTTCGTCTCGATGCTGTGGGTCGTGTTCTCCTGGTGGAACATCGATTTCTCTTACGGCCTGCCGGCCGTGCTGACCGGCTTCGACAAGACCTTCCTCTCCACGACCCGCCTCCTGCATGTGCTGGCCGGCGCCTATCTGGTGGCGACGATCCCGGTCCTGTCGAACTGGGCGGCGCTGCCGCTCTCTCATCCGCTGGTGGCCGTCGGCCGGCATTCGCTCGCCGTCTTTATCTTCGGAACGATCCTCGCGATGGTCGGGCAGGTGATGATGTTCGTCACGGGCAAGAACCCGGTCATCGGCACGCTCTATGCGCTGGCCGGCATCGCGCTGCATTTCGTCTATGCGCGCTATCTCGACTGGCAGGCCGCCGTGATCGCCAGCACCAACGCAAAACGGCAGGGCGTGCGAGGCCCTGCCGGTTAGAAGGGGCGTTAAGCCCGAAGCCGCTGGCCTTGAAGGCTCAGGCCGCCGTATGGCTCTTGCGCACGTCGTCGTCCGTCAGGATGCCGCTGGCGCGCAGCAGGGCGGCGAAGCGGCCGTTGCTGTGGCTGAGATCGTTGAACGTGCCCATTTCGGCGATTTTGCCGTGATCCATGAAGACCACCAGATCGGCCTCGCGGACCGTCGAGAGGCGGTGCGCGATGATGAAGGTCGTGCGGTTGCGGCGCAGCTGGTCGATCGCCGCCTTCACACGGGCTTCCGTCTCCACGTCGAGCGCGCTGGTCGCCTCGTCGAGCACCAGGATCGGTGCGTTCTTGAGGATGGCGCGGGCGATCGCGATACGCTGGCGTTCGCCGCCCGACAGGCGGTTGCCGCGCTCGCCGACATGGGTGTCGTAGCCGCTCTGGCGCGAGACGATGAAGTCGTTCGCCGCCGCCGCCTCAGCCGCAGCCATGATCTCCTCTTCCGTCGCGCCCTCGCGGCCGAGACGGATATTCTCGGAGATCGAGCGGTTGAGCAGGCCCGCATCCTGGAAGACGGTGGCGATCGAGCGGCGCAGCGACTTGCGCGTCACCGTCGAGATATCGACGCCGTCGATGAGGATCTGGCCGGACTGTGGCTCGTAGACGCGCTGCAAGAGGTTGACCAGCGTCGTCTTGCCGGCGCCCGTCGGGCCGACGATGGCGACCGTCTGGCCGGCCTCGGCGGTGAACGAGACATCGCGCACGCCCTGGGTGGCATTGGCGAAGTCGAAGCTGATATTGCGGAACTCGACGCGGCCCTTGACGTCGCCGAGATCGCCGGCGCCTGCCGGCTCCTCGCGTTCCTTGACAGCGTCTTCCAGCGTGAAGAAGTCCTCGAGCTTCGAGCGGGCCTCGAAGATCTGCGTGACGAAAGCCTTCATCTGGTCGAGGCGACCGATGAGCAGGCCGGCGAAGCCGATGAAGGCGATGACGTCACCCACCTTGATCTCGCCGCGCTGCACCAGAACGGTGCCGATGACGAGGATGGTCATCATCGAAATGGTCGAGGCGATGCGGTTCAGCGCGCTGGCGAGCGCCCACCAGTCGAGGACAGGATACTGGGCATTGATCAACCGCTCGGCAAAGCGCTTCAACTCGCGCGTCTCCGCTTCGATGCGGTTATAGCTGTGCACGACCGAAACGTTGCTGATCGAGTCCGACACATGCGAGAAAACGGTGTGATAGTGGTTCTCGACCGAGGCCTGGCCCTCGCGGGTACGGTTCATCACCACCTTGCCGATCAGCACATACAGCGCGCCGAGAACGACGAGCACCAGCGAGAGACGGTAGTCCATCATGAAGGCGGTCGGCACGAGCAGGACGAGCGCCACGGCGGTGGCCAGATGCGTGCGCATGAATTCGAGCCAGAGGCCGAACAGCGTCTCGCAGGCGCGCAGCAGCGTGTGAAGCGCATTGGAAGTGCCGCGCTGGCTGTGCCAGGCGAGCGGCATGGAAATGATGCGGCCGAAGGCTTCCGTCAGGAGGCTGGCGCGGCGGCCATGGGCCAGCCGGTCGGCCTCGCGGGCGACGAGCACGAAGGCGATGGTGTTGAACAGGCCGAAGCCCGCCCACATCAGCAACATCGGCGTGACATTGCCCTTGGTGGAGATGGCATCGACGATACGGCCGAACAGGATCGGTTCGGCAATGGCGATCACGGCGAGCACGACGTTGGCGGCAACGACCGAGCCAACCCTGAGCTTATAGACGCTCAGATAGCTGAGCGCCCGTGCATAGACCTGAAACAAAGACACGAATGCGGCCTTTCCGGGCAAAACCTGTTGTGCAGTGCGATACACGCACCCTCGATCCCTTCGCTATGGGCATTAAGCAGCGCAAGGGGCGAAAGTTCTTCACGGCCGCGCAAATTTCATGACTCCTATGAAATGTTGCGTGATGACTTGAGAATTGCGCGCCGTGACGTCCTTATCCGATTGATTTTCATCATTCGATCCTGCCAAGTGTATGCGGGGTAACATGAATGGGACATGACTGGCCTGAACAGGGCCGGTTATTTCTCCGAATTGGAATGGGGCGCTTCCCGCGCAGGGCATATGAAGATCAACTTGCTGGTGCAGTTCCTTGCACTGATCGACGAGTTGCGCGGTCGTGAGGAGACAACGGCCGAATTCGAGCGTCTGCTGACGCGGTACGGTTTCGATTATTACTGGCTGAACCAGGCGCCGAAGCCGGTCGAGACCCTGTCGAGCCTCATCCTTGCCGGACGCTGGCCGCAGGATTGGCCGGAAACCTATCTTCGAAAGCGCTACATGCAGGTGGATCCGACCGTGCGCTATCTCGGCCATGCGCAGACCGGCTTCCGCTGGCGCGATACGCTGAGCGCCTTTCGCACCAGTCCGCACCGCAAGCGCATGGAGCGCATGATGGTGGATGCACGGCAGAACGGGCTGGAAGATGGTTATATCTTCCCCGTACACGGCCGACGCGGCCTTGTCGGCAGTCTCAGCCTGTGCGGCAAGCCAGTCGAGCTTGAAAGCATCGAGCTTGGCCTTTTCGACAGCATTGCCCGGCGGCTCTACTGGAAGCTGATCCATATCGCCGATCCCGACATGGCGGCGCGTCTCTCGGCCATCGTCGACGTCGAATTGACGCGCCGCGAAATGGAGGCGCTGAGCCTTCTGGCCGAAGGCATGACGTCGCCTGACATCGGTAAGGTTCTCGGCATTTCCAGCCATACGGTCGACTGGTACATGAACGGCATCCAGGAGAAGCTCGGTGCGCGCAATCGTCACCATGCCGTCGCCATCGCCTTCCGGCTCGGCCTCGTCTCGTAAGACGGGCCTTTCACCCCTGAATATCAACTGCTTGTTTTAAAACAATCTGCGGCGGAAAACCGCTCTGGGCGGGCGGCTGGATTATTTCCTGCGGCGCAAATCTTTTGTTCCATGACGACTACAAAATTGCACTTTGGAAATTAGCCGCTAATAATTCTCTTCGCGGGTGCAGCATTTCCCGTTTTCCAAGTCTTGAGGAGTTCGACTTGCCCATTTCCAAGATCCTTGTCGCCAACCGATCCGAAATCGCCATCCGCGTGTTCCGCGCGGCCAATGAACTCGGTCTGAAAACAGTTGCGATATGGGCGGAAGAGGACAAACTGGCGCTGCACCGCTTCAAGGCGGACGAGAGCTACCAGATCGGCCGCGGCCCGCATCTGACGCGCAATCTCGGCCCCATCGAGAGCTACCTGTCGATCGAGGAAGTCATCCGTGTCGCCAAGCTTTCGGGCGCGGACGCGATCCATCCCGGTTACGGCCTTCTTTCGGAAAGCCCGGAATTCGTCGATGCCTGCGATGCCGCCGGTATCACTTTCATCGGTCCGCGCCCGGCCACCATGCGCCAGCTCGGCAACAAGGTCGCCGCGCGCAATCTGGCGATCTCCGTCGGCGTGCCGGTCGTGCCAGCCACCGATCCGCTGCCCGATGACGAGGCCGAAATCCATCGTCTCGCCGCCGAGATCGGCTATCCCGTCATGCTTAAGGCCTCCTGGGGCGGCGGCGGCCGCGGCATGCGCGCCATCCGCGATCCGAAGGACCTCATTCGCGAGGTGACAGAAGCCAAGCGCGAGGCGAAGGCCGCCTTCGGCAAGGACGAGGTCTATCTCGAAAAGCTCGTCGAGCGCGCCCGCCACGTCGAGAGCCAGATCCTCGGCGATACCCACGGCAATGTCGTGCATCTCTTTGAGCGTGACTGCTCCATCCAGCGCCGCAACCAGAAGGTCGTCGAGCGCGCGCCGGCCCCCTATCTCACCGAGGCGCAGCGCCAGGAACTTGCCAACTATTCGCTGAAGATCGGTCAGGCGACGAATTATGTCGGCGCCGGCACGGTCGAGTATCTGATGGATGTTGAGAGCGGCAAGTTCTACTTCATCGAAGTGAACCCGCGCATCCAGGTCGAGCACACCGTCACGGAGGTCGTGACGGGCATCGACATCGTCAAGGCGCAGATCCACATCCTCGACGGCGAGGCGATCGGCACGCCCGAATCCGGCGTTCCGGCACAGGAAAATATCCGCCTCAACGGCCATGCGCTGCAGTGCCGCATCACCACCGAGGACCCGGAGCAGAACTTCATCCCAGACTACGGCCGCATTACCGGCTATCGCTCGGCAGCCGGCTTCGGCATCCGTCTCGACGGCGGCACGGCTTATACCGGTGCCTATATCACCCGCTATTACGATCCGCTGCTCGTCAAGGTCACGGCCTCGGGCAGCACGGCGGCGGAAGCCATCACCCGCATGGACCGCGCGTTGCGGGAATTCCGTATTCGCGGTGTGGCGACCAACCTCACCTTTCTCGAGGCGATCATCGGTCACGAGGCCTTCCGCACCAATACCTACACGACGCGCTTCATCGATACGACGCCGGAACTCTTCCAGCAGGTGAAGCGCCAGGACCGTGCGACGAAGCTCCTGACCTACATCGCCGACGTCACCGTCAACGGCCATCCGGAGGCCAAGGGCCGTCCGAAGCCGCCGTCGGATGTCGCCAAGCCCGTCGTGCCCTATATCAACGGCGATATTCCCGATGGCACCAAGCAGAAGCTCGACGAACTTGGCCCGAAGAAATTCGCCGAATGGCTACGCGGACAGAAGCAGGTCCTGCTGACCGACACGACGATGCGCGACGCGCACCAGTCGCTGCTCGCCACCCGCATGCGCACGCATGACATCGCGCGCGTCGCCGGCACCTATGCGCGGGCGCTTCCGCAGCTCTTCTCGCTGGAATGCTGGGGCGGCGCGACCTTCGACGTCTCCATGCGCTTCCTGACGGAAGACCCGTGGGAGCGTCTCGCCCGTATCCGCGAAGACGCGCCGAACCTGCTGCTCCAGATGCTGCTGCGTGGCGCAAACGGCGTCGGCTACAAGAACTATCCCGACAATGTCGTGAAGTATTTCGTGCGCCAGGCGGCCAAAGGCGGCATCGACGTCTTCCGCGTCTTCGACTGCCTGAACTGGGTCGACAATATGCGCGTCTCGATGGACGCGGTGGCGGAAGAGGGCCGCATTTGCGAGGCGACGATCTGCTATACCGGCGATCTCCTGAATTCCGCCCGCCCGAAATACGACCTGAAATACTACACCAGCCTTGCCGGCGAGCTGGAAAACGCCGGCGCGCATATGATCGCGCTGAAGGACATGGCGGGCCTGCTGAAGCCCGCCGCCGCCCGCGTGCTGTTCAAGGCGCTGCGCGAGGCGACCGACCTGCCGATCCACTTCCACACGCATGACACGTCGGGCATCGCGGCCGCGACCGTGCTGGCCGCCGTCGATGCCGGCGTCGATGTCGTGGATGCGGCGATGGACGCGCTGTCGGGCAACACGTCGCAGCCTTGCCTCGGCTCGATCGTCGAAGCGCTACGCGGCTCCGAGCGCGATCCGGGTCTCGATCCGGAATGGATCCGCCGCATTTCCTTCTACTGGGAGGCCGTGCGCTTCCAGTACGCCGCCTTCGAAAGCGACCTCAAGGGGCCGGCCTCGGAGGTCTACCTGCATGAAATGCCGGGCGGTCAGTTCACCAATCTCAAGGAACAGGCCCGCTCGCTCGGTCTGGAGACCAAGTGGCACAAGGTCGCCCAGGCCTATGCCGATGCCAACCAGATGTTCGGCGATATCGTCAAGGTGACGCCGTCCTCCAAGGTGGTCGGCGACATGGCGCTGATGATGGTAAGCCAGGACCTTACCGTCGCCGACGTCGAAAACCCGGCGCGCGACATCGCCTTCCCGGATTCGGTCGTCTCCATGTTGAAGGGTGATCTTGGTCAGCCTCCGGGCGGCTGGCCGGCGGCGCTCCAGAAGAAGGCGCTGAAGGGTGAAGAACCCTACACCGCCGTTCCCGGTTCGCTTTTGCCCCCGGCCGATCTCGAGGCCGAGCGCAAGGCGATCGAGGACAAGCTGGAGCGCCCGGTCGACGACTTCGAATTCGCCTCCTACCTCATGTATCCGAAGGTTTTCACCGATTATGCGCTGGCCGTCGATACCTATGGTCCCGTCAGCGTCCTGCCGACGCCCGCCTATTTCTACGGGCTTGCGCCGGGCGAGGAGCTCCAGCCGGAGCTGGAAAAGGGGGTTTCCCTCGTCATCCTGCATCAGGCGATCAGCGAGCCCGATTCGCAGGGCATGGTGAAGGTGTTCTTCGAACTGAACGGCCAGCCGCGCCTCATCAAGGTGCCGGATCGCAACCGCGCCGCAACCTCGGCCGTGCGCCGCAAGGCCGACAACGGCAATGCCGCCCATCTCGGCGCGCCGATGCCGGGCGTCATCTCGACGGTCTCGGTTTCTGCCGGACAGTCGGTTAAGGCCGGCGACGTGCTGCTCTCCATCGAAGCGATGAAGATGGAAACGGCGCTGCATGCGGAGAAGGACGGCACGATCTCGGAAGTGCTGGTGCGCGCCGGCGACCAGATCGACGCCAAGGACCTGCTGATCGTCTACGGTGCCTGACCGGCTCAAGACTTGAAAGCCTGAATGGAGGGGATGGGGATTAACCCCATCCCCTTTTTCGTCTTGCTTTCCGGCAGAGGCGGACGCACAACGCGGCGGAATTGTTCAACAAATGTTGGCTTCCATGAGCTTCATCATCCGCACCGCCGGCCTCGGCGACATCGCCGCCTTTACCGAGATCTACCGCGAATCCGTGTTGAACGGGGTCGCGAGCTACGAGATCGATCCGCCCTCGCTCGACGAGATGGAGGCACGTTTCACCGCCATCACCGGCAAGGGCTATCCCTATATCGTCGCCGTCGAGCAGACCGGCCTCATCCTCGGTTATGCCTATGCCTCGGCCTTCCGCACGCGGCCGGCCTACCGCTGGCTGGTCGAGGATTCGGTCTATCTGGCGCCGGAAGCGCGCGGCAAGGGCGTCGGCAAGGCGCTGCTCGCCGAGCTCATCCGCCGCTGCACCGATCTCGGCTTCCGCCAGATGGTGGCCGTCATCGGCGGCGCGCATCCGGCCTCTATTGCTGTACACAGCGCCGCCGGCTTCGAGCATTCCGGTCGCATGACCGCGACGGGCTTCAAGCACGGGCGCTGGCTGGACACGGTCTTCATGCAGCGCGCACTGGGAGACGGCGCGGAAAACGAGCCTTCGGCGACGGAGTATCCGGGCACGATACCGTAAGTAACAAATGTGATCACCCGCATTCATTGACGTTCATGCCTGATTGTGCGCATTATAGCGCAATCATGCATGGTTTGGTGATGCGGTGTCGGTTCAGGATCTTCTTCTCGGCGAGCGGCAGGCGCTCATTCGCACGCGGCTCGATCTTTCGGGGCGGGTGATCGCGGCGGAGCTGGCGCAGGAGCTCGGCGTGTCGGAAGACACGATCCGGCGGGATTTGCGCGAGATGGCCTCGGCGGGCCTCTGCCGCCGCGTCTATGGCGGTGCCTTGCGCATCTCGCAGTCGCAGGTCTCGATGACCGAGCGCATCGCGATCGGTGGCGAGCGCAAGGCGGCGCTGGCAATATCGGCTGCGGCGCTCCTTCCGGCCGGCTCCAATGTGTTTCTCGATGCCGGCAGCACCAATCTCGCTCTCGCCCGCGCGCTGCCCGTCGGCGCCGACATGACGGTGGTGACCAACGCGCCCGCCATTGCAGCTGCTGTGCTCGAACGCGATATCCGGACGATCCAGCTCGGCGGCGTGATCGATCCGGCCGTCGGCGGTGCGGTGGGCGCGAAGGCGCTGCGTGATGCGGAGGCCTTCCGCCCCGATATCCTGGTGCTCGGCGTCTGCGGCATCGATGCGGAAGCGGGCGTCACCGCCTATTCCTTCGAGGATGCCGAATTCAAGCGCTTCCTCGCCTCGCGCAGCAAGTCCGTGCTCATCGCCGTCACCAACGACAAGCTTTCCACCGCGGCGCCCTATTCGGTCGTGCCGCTTTCCCGCGTTACGCGCGCCGTCATCGAGGCCGATGCGGACGACGCGGAAGCCGCAGCGCTGGCAGGCGCCGGCATCGAAACCTTCCGGGCCAGCTAGCCCTCCCAAGCAATGGAACTCCCAAGATGACGCCCGACACTGCCGTTTCCGGCAAATCCTTCGCAAAGACCTATTTCCCCTCGACGCGGCTTGCCGTCTCCGGCCTGTTTCTGCTGAACGGCACCTTTGCCGGTGCCTGGGCGCCAAAAATCCCGGAATTCGCCAGCCGCCTCGATCTCTCCGAATCGGGCCTCGGCCTGATGATCATGTGCTTCGGCATCGGCTCGCTGGTGCTGATGCCGATCGCCGGTATCCTGATTGCGCATTTCGGCACGACGCGCACGGTGAAGGGCGCAACGATCCTCTTCCTCACGACCATGCTGCTGCTTTCGATTGCGCCGACCATTCTGGTCGGTGCCGTCGCGATCTTCTTTTTCGGCGGTCTGATGGGCGCGATGGACGTCTCGATGAATGGCAATGCCGTCGAGGTGGAAAAGTCGATGCGCCGGGCGATCATGTCGTCCTGCCACGCCTTCTGGAGCCTCGGCGCCTTCATCGGCGCGTCCACCGGTGGTTTCCTCATCGAGACGATGGGTGTGATGGGCCATGCGCTGTTGCTGACGGGGCTCGGCATCATCGCGCTCGTTTTCATCTGGCCCTTCGTGTTGCACGATGCGCCGCATCCGAGCGAGGAGCGCCAGAAGGTGCGTCTGCCGATGACCTTGCTGCCTTGGCTAATCGGTATCATGGCACTGTTTTCCATGGTGCCGGAAGGCGCGATCCTCGATTGGGGTGCGCTCTATATGCGTGACGAACTCGGCGCGTCGCTGGCGCTTTCCGGTTTTGCCTTCGGTGCCTTCTCGCTCACCATGGCTGTCATGCGCTTTGCCGGCGACCATGTGCGCGACCGTTTTGGCGCGGTCAAAACACTGCGGTTTTGCACGGTCATGGCGATCATCGGCATGGTCATCGCCGGGCAGGCACCGAATGCCTATGTGGCGATGATCGGTTTCGCGCTCTGCGGCGTGGGCATTTCCAACATGGTGCCGATCGCCTTTTCCGCGGCCGGCAACCTGCCGGGCTTCGCGCAGGGCGTGGCGCTGTCGGTCGCCACCGTCATGGGCTATTCCGGCTCGCTCTTCGCACCGTCGATCATCGGCTTCATCGCCGAGCATACTGGCTTTGCCATCATCTTCACGCTGCTTCCGGTGCTCTTCATCGTCGTGCTCCTCCTGTCGCGCCACGCGATTCATGCGGACGTGCGCGAGCACCATTGAGATGGACCGCGCGCGGCGATCAAATCGTCGCGCGTGCTCGCCCTTGCAGTTGACAAGCCAGGTTTCCTGATCCACCTGAGGGCAAAGGCCGCGCCCTGCGTGCGCTGGCCGCTTTTCGAGCAAGAGGCTCCAAAATGTCCTTTTCCTTCGATTTTGAACCGAAGCCGCGCCGCCGCTCCGTCGGTGTCGACGTCGGCGGCGTGCTTGTCGGCGGCGGTGCGCCCGTCGTCGTCCAGTCGATGACCAATACGGATACCGCCGATATCGACGGCACGGTGGCGCAGGTCGCCGCCCTGCATCGCGCCGGCTCCGAGATCGTGCGCATCACCGTCGATCGCGACGAGAGTGCGGCGGCCGTGCCGAAGATCCGCGAACGGCTGGAGCGTCTCGGTCTCGACGTGCCGCTGGTCGGCGACTTCCACTATATCGGCCACAAGCTGCTCGCCGATCACCCGGCCTGCGCCGAGGCGCTGGCAAAATACCGCATCAATCCGGGCAATGTCGGCTTCAAGGAGAAGAAGGACCGGCAGTTCTCGGCCATCGTCGAGACGGCGATCCGTTACGACAAGCCGGTGCGCATCGGCGTCAACTGGGGTTCGCTCGACCAAGAGCTCTTGACCCGGCTAATGGACGAGAACCAGGACAAGGGTTTTCCGCTCACGGCCCAGCAGGTGATGCGCGAGGCGATCTGCCAGTCGGCGCTGCTCTCGGCTGAACTGGCCGAAGAGATCGGCCTGCCGAGGAGCCGCATCATCCTCTCGGCCAAGGTTTCCGCCGTGCAGGACCTCATCGCCGTCTATGCGATGCTGTCGTCGCGCTCCGATCACGCGCTGCATCTCGGCCTCACCGAGGCCGGCATGGGCACCAAGGGCATCGTTGCTTCCTCCGCCTCGCTCGGCATTCTCATGCAGCAGGGCATCGGCGATACGATCCGCATCTCGTTGACGCCGGAGCCCGGCGGCGACCGCACCCGCGAGGTGCAGGTGGCGCAGGAGCTTCTGCAGGTCATGGGTTTCCGCCAGTTCATTCCCGTCGTCGCCGCCTGTCCGGGTTGCGGACGCACGACCTCGACGGTCTTCCAGGAGCTGGCGCAGAAGATCCAGGACGACATCCGTAAGAACATGCCGGTCTGGCGGGAAAAATATCCCGGCGTCGAAGGCCTCAAGGTTGCCGTCATGGGCTGCATCGTTAACGGGCCGGGCGAGAGCAAACATGCCGATATCGGCATTTCGCTTCCGGGCACCGGCGAACTCCCCATCGCCCCCGTCTATGTCGACGGCAAGAAGGCGATGACGCTGCGCGGCACCAATATCGCCGGCGAATTCGAGACGCTGGTCAACGACTATATCGAGAAGCGCTACGGGCAGGGCCAGGCCGCTGCCGAGTAAGTTTTCTAGAGTCTGTCAGGTTCATTCTGAACCTGACAGACTCTAGATTCTTTTGTTTTCGTTTGTCTTTTCGGGAAAACCGGTTCCCACTTTTCCCTGACAAACTCTAGCCGCCGCGCCGGACGGAAAACCGCGTGATACTTTTCCTGGCGCGGCTCAGAGCCGTGTCGTCAAAAGCTTGAACCCGGCAAAGGCGAAGAAGGCGGCCATCACGCCTTCGATGGCGCGGCGCGACTTGAGATAGGCGCGGTGCACCGGGCCGAGCGAAAAGACCAGCGCAAAGCCAAGGAAGACGCAGACCCCCAAGATCATGCAGCCGGCGATGAAGGTCGCCATGACGCCGCCGGGCGCGCCCGGCGGCATGCCGAGCGATGTCAGCATGATCCAGTTGAAGATCGCCTTGGGATTGGTGATGTGGATGCCGAGGCCCTTGAGATACTGCCGGCGCGGTGAAAGGGCCGGCATCGCCGCCATCTGGGCGCGGTAGGTCTCCTCGCTCCTGCGGGCGGCGCGATACGCATTCCAGGCGAGCCACAGCAGGTAGCAGCCGCCGACGATCTTCAGGACGATCAGCGCTTCGCCATAGGTGCGGATGAGGGCGGACAGGCCCGATGCGGTGAGGATCGCCCAGATATAGGAACCGGTCAGCACGCCGGAAGCCAGTGCCAGCCCGGCCCGCCTGCCCTGGCTGATTGAGGTGGCGATGATCGCGATGATCGCCGGCCCCGGCGAGGCCGTCGCGATGAAATAGGCCGTCCAGGCGACGGCGAGTTGCGGCAGATAGGGCGTGAGGTCGGTCATGGTTCACCGCTGCTATTTCAGCGAACGATAATCGATCGGCTTTTCCGCTCCAAGCCGGAGAATTGCACCACATGTCCCTGCCGGCGCGTGGGCTTGCCCTCACCCTAACCCTCTCCCCGCGGGCGGGGAGAGGGAATGTGCCCCACGCAGGTGCAGAATTTTGCCAAACCGGCGGGGCATATCTCCTTCTCCCCGCTTGCGGGGAGAAGGTGGCCGGCAGGCCGGATGAGGGGCCGTGCCAGAGGCGACTGCGACTTCAGACGATCTCTTCGATCGCCGCGATCAGCCGGTCGCATTCCTCGGCGGTGCCGATGGTGATGCGCAGAAAGTCCGAGATGCGGGGCTTGGCGAAGTGGCGCACCAGCACGGCGCGGTCGCGCAGGCTCTTGGCGAGCGTCTCGCCGCTATGGGCCGGGTGGCGGGCGAAGACGAAATTGGCCTGCGAGGGCAGTACCTCGAAGCCGCGCTGGCGCAAGGCGCCGGTGACGCGCTCGCGGGTCTCGATGACCTTGCCGCGTGTCTCGTCGAACCACTCCCGGTCGTCCAGGGCAGCAGCGGCACCCGCCTGCGCGACGCGGTCGAGCGGATAGGAGTTGAAGCTGTCCTTGACGCGCTCCAGCGCATCGATCAGCGGGCGCTGGCCGATGGCATAGCCGACGCGCAGGCCGGCGAGCGAGCGGGATTTCGACAGCGTGTGCACGACGAGCAGGTTGTCATATTTCTTCGTCAGCGGGATCGCGCTCTCGCCGCCGAAGTCGATGTAAGCCTCGTCGATCACGACGGGCTGGTCCGGGTGCTCGGCGACCAGCTTTTCGATGGCGGACAGCGGCAGGCCGATGCCGGTCGGCGCATTGGGGTTCGGGAGGATGATGGCGCCGCAGGACCGCTCATAATCCGCAAGATCGATGGTGAAATCGTCCTTCAGCGGGATTTCGACAGACTCGATACCGAAGAGTCGGCAATAGGTCGGGTAGAAGCTGTAGGTGATATCGGGATAGGCGAGCGGCTTGTCGTGCTTGAGAAGGGCGACGAAGGCGTGCGCTAGCACCTCGTCCGAACCGTTCCCGACGAAGACTTCGTCCGCATCGACGCCGTAGAAACGGGCGATCGACTGGCGCAACGCCAGCGCCGAGGGGTCCGGATAGAGTTTCAGGCTGTCGGCGACGGCGGCCTGCATGGCGGCGATCGCCTTGGGCGAGGGGCCGTAGGGGTTTTCGTTGGTGTTGAGCTTGGTGAGGTTTTGAATGCGCGGCTGTTCGCCTGCGACATAGGGCTTGAGCGTGGCGACGATCGGCGACCAGAATTTGCTCATGACGTCAGTTCCTGCGATTGGCAATGAAGTGGGCGGTTTCGATCAGGATTCCGGCCCGATGGCTGAACGGCGCAAGAAGCGCCTCGGCCTCCGTTACAAGCTCTTGCAGACGGCTTTCCGCCCAGGCCTGACCGCGGCGCGACACGAGCGTCGCCTTGCCGCGGTCGGCATCCTTGCCCGTCGCCTTGCCCATGGTTGCGGCATCGGCGGTGAGATCGAGCAGGTCGTCGGCGATCTGGAACGCGAGGCCCACGGTCTCGCCATAGCGGCGCAACGCCCGCCGTTCGTCGACGGAAGCGCCGGCGATGATCGCGCCGGCCTCGCAGGCGAAGCGCAGCAATGCGCCGGTCTTCATCGCTTGGAGCGTGACGATGCCGTCCTCATCCGGGGCCGTTTTCTCCGCTGCCAGATCGAGCATCTGGCCGCCGGCCATGCCGCCGATGCCGGCGGCGCGCGCGAGTGCCAGGATGAGCGCCGTCTTGGTGGCATCCGGCAGGCGCGTTTCCGGGGCTGCGACGATATCGAAGGCGAGTGTCAGCAGACTATCGCCGGCGAGGATCGCGGCCGCCTCATCGAAGGCGATGTGCACGGTCGGCTGGCCGCGGCGCAGGTCGTCGTCGTCCATCGCCGGCAGGTCGTCATGCACCAGCGAATAGCAATGGATGCATTCGAGCGCCGCACCGATGCGCAGCGCCGTTTCGCGCGCGACATCGGGGAAGAGGGCCGCCGATTCGATGACGAGGAAGGGCCGCAGGCGCTTGCCGCCGTTCAGCACGCCATGGCGCATGGCGGCCATCAGGCGTTCGGGGCGGGCGATCTCGTCCGGCTGTTTTTCGCCGGACAGCAGGTCGGCCAGCAGCGTTTCCACCGCTTCGGCGTTGCCCTTCAGGCGGGCCTGGAATTCCTGTTGACGTGCGCTCATGGCCGCTCTTTGGCATGGGCGTCCGGCAGAGGCAACGGGAAGGACGGGACGGCGGCAAAGAATCGCGGGGGAGCGCTGGTTTTTGGCAAGCCGGGACGGTATGAAGGCGCAGCGACGCAAGGATGGGCGCCGGCACTTGGACATCGTACCGGAAACACGGGCAGAGACGGATCATTCGGAGGCAGAGACCGGTGAGAAGGAGGGTTGGATGACCCGCCTGCGCCGGAACTGGCGACGGATCACTCTTGCTCTCATGGCATTCGTGGCGCTGCCCTATGTGCTGATCGTGCTCTATGCGATCGATTTCATCCGTCCCGTCTCCACGCTGATGCTGCGCGATCTCGTGCTTTTGCGCGGCTATGATCGGCAATGGGTGGAGTTCGAGGATATCTCGCCCAATCTCGTGCAGTCGGTGATGATGTCCGAGGACGGGCAGTATTGCCGCCATGCCGGCGTCGACTGGGGCCAGATGCGCGCCGTCGTCAACGAGGCGCTGGCCGGTGAGCAGACGCGCGGCGCCAGCACCATTCCCATGCAGACGGCCAAGAACCTGTTCCTGTGGAACGGCCGCTCCTTCCTGCGCAAGGCGATGGAACTGCCGCTGGCGGTTGCGGCGGATTTCGTCTGGAGCAAGCGCCGGCTGATGGAGATCTATCTCAACATCGCCGAATGGGGGCCGGGCATCTACGGCATTGAGGCGGCTGCCCAGCATCATTTCAAGGTGCCCGCCGCCAAGCTTTCGCGCCGCCAGGCCGCCCTTCTCGCCGTCTCGTTGCCCAATCCGATCGAGCGCAATGCCGGCAAGCCGGGGCGCGGGCTGCAGCGGCTGGCGCGGCTCATCGAGCGGCGGGCGAGCGGCTCGGGCGATTATATCAAATGCCTTTATGACTGAGTTCAGGCCTTTTCATTGGTGCCGTCCGTGTTGAAGCCCTAGGGTCCGAGGCTTGCAAGGAGCTTCAAATGCCAGACCTCGTCCTCTATATCGGCAACAAAAACTATTCCTCTTGGTCCTTCCGGCCATGGATCGCGCTGGAAGCGGCGGGCGTGCCCTTCACGGACAAGGTGATCCCCTTCGATTTCGCCGCCGGAAACCCGCTGTTTCGCAACCTCTCGCCGACCGGCAAGGTGCCGGTGCTGCACCATGGTGCGGTCCGGGTGTGGGAATCGCTCGCCATCATCGAATATATCGCCGAGCTTTTTCCCGAAAAGGGTCTTTGGCCTCAGGATGCGGCGGCCCGCGCCGAGGCGCGATCGATCTCGATGGAGATGCTTTCGGGCTTCCGCGCCATCCGCAACGCCTGCCCGATGAACATCCGCCGCAAGCCGGGCGCCATCGATATGCCGGATGGCGTGACGGACGATGTCGCGCGGATCGAGACGATCTGGAAGGATGCCCTTGCCCGCTCCGGCGGCCCGTTCCTGTTCGGCGCGTTTTCGGCGGCCGATGCGATGTATGCGCCCGTGGTCAGCCGCTTTGACGCCTATTGCCTGACGCAGGACGAGACGGTACTCGCCTATATGGCGCGCATGAAGGCGCATCCGGCCTGGCGAAAGTGGCAGGCGGCGGCGGAAGCCGAGCCCTGGATCGTCCCGGAAGACGAGGTCTGACGCCCAGAGTCGAAAAAAACGGCACGAGGACTGGTCAAGCGGGCTTTTGCTGTGTATAAGCCGGCCAAATTTCCGAAATAACGACATATCCTTGTCAGCCATTCGGTGGCGTCAGGATGTGTTTGCCCGATAAGTGGAGTAGTGAAATGGCTGTACCGAAAAGAAAAACGAGCCCGTCCAAGCGCGGTATGCGCCGTTCCGCAGACGCTCTGAAGGGTTCGACCTACGTCGAAGACAAGAACTCGGGCGAACTGCGCCGCCCGCACCACATCGACCTGAAGACCGGCATGTACCGCGGTCGCCAGGTTCTGACGCCGAAGGAAAGCGCATAAGCGCTTTCGGCATCCGCTGAGATCAAGGCCTGGGATTTTCCCGGGCCTTTTCTTTTGGCCCTGTCGTTTCCGGCGCGTCGACATTTTCTTGTGCCGAATCTTGGGCTAAGACCGTCTGAAAGCCGCCAGCCCGGCGCTTACCCGGAGTTTTTGCCGATGCTTTTGGCCATACCGCTGCTGATCATCCCCTTCGCCCTCTACAACCTCGCCATGACGGGCCTGTTCGGCGATGGCGGCGTTGCCGTTCTCGACAGTGAGGTTCTGGCGGTCAACATGCTCTCGGGCACGACCTGGACCATGGCGTTAGGCGATCTCCTGATCTTCATCGCCCTCGTGCTGCTCTTCGTGGAGATCCTGAAGGCCACGCGGCCGGGCGCGCGCGCGCTGCTCGATCACATGCTGTCGATGGTGCTGTTCGTGGTGTTTCTCGTCGAATTCCTGCTGGTGCAGGGGGCGGCGACGCAAATCTTCTTCATCCTGATGACGATCACGTTCATCGATGTCATCGCAGGCTTTGCGGTGTCGATCCGCACGGCGGGCCGCGACGTCTCCATCGGGCTCTGAGGCGGCGCGGGGCGAGCCCGCGCCAGCCGTTTCTGTCAGCTCGGCCTGTTCTCAGCTCAGATTGTCGAGCTTGGTCTGGAGCGCGCGCAGCTGTTCCTTCAGCTCGTCGAGATCCTTCGGCTCGGCCTTGCGCGTCTCCTTCGGCGGCGCGGCTGCGGCGAAAGGCGTGAACATCTTCATCGCCTGCTGGAAGAGTTCCGTGTTGCGCCGGGTCGTTTCCTCGATGAGGGCCATCGGCACCTGCAGGTTCTTGCCGAGCGGCGTATCGCCCAAGGTCTTGCTGATCTGCTCGCGCATCGCCGATTGCTGCTCGGTGAAGGCCTGCATGGAGTGCTCGAGGTAGCTCGGCACGACCATCTGCATCTGGTCGCCGTAATAGGAGATCAGCTGACGCAGGAACGAGATCGGCAGAAGCGTGTTGCCGGTCTTGGATTCCTGCTCGAAAATGATCTGGGTGAGCACCGAATGGGTGATGTCCTCGCCGGATTTGGCATCCTGCACGGTGAAGTCCTCGCCCTTCTTCACCATGACCGCGAGATCGTCGAGCGTCACATAGGTGCTCGTGCCGGTGTTGTAGAGGCGCCGGTTCGCATATTTCTTGATGACGATCTGACCGTCGTTCCTGGCCATTAGGGTCTCCTCATCCCCGTATTTCCATTTCTTTTTTGGTCGGCGAGAGTATCCGCAAAAAGACGGCGGCTGACAATCGAATTGTGCGATGCGGCGAGGAATGCTGCGCAACATGGAATTTCATGCTGCATGTCGCGGACATGAAATTTTAGCGAGGCCGGATATCCCGTTTGACTCTCCCCCTTCGCTTTGCCAGTTTTGATTTCGGGAGAACCGCCGGCTCGCGCCGTTCGTGCGCCGGGCCGGTTCCAAGACCGACCACCCGGTCGCAGAATTGAGGAAGCACACCATGAGCACCCCGTCCATCGTCATCGCCAGCGCCGCCCGCACCGCGGTCGGGTCCTTCAACGGAGCCTTCGCCAACACGCCCGCCCACGAACTCGGGGCGACGGTCATTTCGGCGGTTCTGGAGCGCACGGGTGTTGCGGCGGGCGAGGTGAACGAGGTGATTCTCGGCCAGGTGCTTCAGGCAGGCGAAGGGCAGAACCCGGCCCGCCAGGCCGCCATGAAGGCCGGCCTGCCGCAGGAAGCGACGGCCTGGGGTATGAACCAGCTTTGCGGCTCGGGTCTTCGTGCCGTCGCTCTCGGCATGCAGCAGATCGCCACCGGCGATGCCAGCATCATCGTGGCGGGCGGCATGGAATCCATGTCGCTTGCCCCGCACTGCGCGCATCTGCGCGGCGGCGTGAAGATGGGCGACTTCAAAATGGTCGACACGATGATCAAGGACGGTCTGACCGACGCCTTCTATGGCTACCACATGGGCACGACGGCGGAAAACGTCGCCAAGCAGTGGCAGCTGTCGCGCGACGAGCAGGACGCCTTTGCCGTCTCCTCGCAGAACAAGGCCGAGGCCGCGCAGAAGGACGGCCGTTTCAGGGATGAAATCGTTCCCTTCATCGTCAAGGGCCGCAAGGGCGACGTGACCGTCGATGCCGACGAATATATCCGCCATGGCGCGACGCTCGACCAGATGGCCAAACTTCGCCCCGCCTTCGACAAGGAAGGCACCGTGACGGCCGGCAATGCGTCCGGTCTCAACGACGGTGCCGCCGCAGCGCTGCTGATGAGCGAGGCCGAGGCCTCGCGCCGCGGTATCCAGCCGCTCGCCCGCATCGTCTCCTGGGCGACGGTCGGCGTCGATCCCAAGGTCATGGGCACCGGCCCGATCCCGGCCTCGCGCAAGGCGCTCGAGCGCGCCGGCTGGAAGATCGGCGATCTCGACCTCGTGGAAGCCAATGAGGCCTTCGCGGCTCAGGCCTGCGCGGTCAACAAGGATCTCGGCTGGAATCCCGATATCGTCAACGTCAATGGCGGCGCCATCGCCATCGGTCATCCGATCGGTGCATCCGGTGCCCGCATCCTCAACACGCTCCTCTTCGAGATGAAGCGTCGCGGCGCCCGCAAGGGCCTCGCCACGCTCTGCATCGGCGGCGGCATGGGCGTGGCGATGTGCGTCGAGAGCCTCTGAGCAATATCCGCAAAAGCGCGTAGCGGTTTTGCGGAAACGCTCTGATCATCGACTGACATTCTGCTTTGCCATGACCTGCCGCCGGCGGGGCGTCAGGTCGACTCAAAAAACAGACTAGGGGAGTGAGCCACATGAGCAGGGTAGCATTGGTAACTGGGGGATCGCGCGGCATCGGTGCCGCCATTTCCATGGCGCTGAAGGCGGCGGGATACAAGGTGGCTGCAAGTTATGCCGGCAATGACGATGCCGCCAACGCCTTCAAGGCGGAGACCGGCATTCCCGTCTACAAGTGGGACGTCGCAAGCTACGAATCCTGCGTCGAGGGCATTGCCAAAGTTGAGGCCGATCTCGGCCCCGTCGAGATCCTCGTCAACAATGCCGGCATCACCAAGGATGCGATGTTCCACAAGATGACGCCCGACCAGTGGGGCGCCGTCATCAACACCAACCTGACGGGTCTGTTCAACATGACCCATCCGGTCTGGACGGGCATGCGCGACCGCAGCTTCGGCCGCGTCATCAACATTTCCTCGATCAACGGCCAGAAGGGCCAGATGGGCCAGGCGAACTATTCCGCCGCCAAGGCCGGCGACCTCGGCTTCACCAAGGCGCTCGCCCAGGAGGGCGCCGCCAAGGGCATCACGGTCAACGCCATCTGCCCCGGCTATATCGGCACGGAAATGGTGCGCGCCATCCCGGAAAAGGTGCTGAACGAGCGGATCATCCCGCAGATCCCAGTCGGCCGTCTCGGCGAGCCCGAAGAAATCGCGCGGGTCGTGGTCTTCCTCGCTTCCGACGATGCCGGCTTCATCACCGGCTCGACGATTTCGGCAAATGGCGGCCAGTTCTTCGTTTGACCGTATTTCCGGGCAAAGGAAAACGGCGCCTTCGGGCGCCGTTTTCATAGGGTAGGATACGGAAGAGCGAGGGCGCCATGAAACAGGAAAAACTGGACGAAGCCGCCATTTCCGAAGCGCTGGATGGGCTAGAAGGCTGGACGCGGTCGGACGATCGTATAGCCATCAAGAAGACATTCAAGTTCCAGTCGTTTCGCGAGGCCTTCGGCTTCATGACCGAGGCGGCGCTGGCGGCGGAAAAATTCAATCACCACCCGGAATGGTTCAACGTCTACAACCGCGTGGACGTCCGCCTGACGAACCATGATGCGGGCGGCCTGACTGAACTGGATTTCAAAATGGCGACCGCCATGGAGAAGGCGGCGGCGCTCCGCACGAAGAGTTGAAGCGGCGTCAAGACATCCCCATATGTTTTCGCGCCGGGCTTTGCCGGCTGCCACCCGAGGGAGGCCTTGAATGGATGATGTGAAGATCGGCGAGATCCTGTTGCCCGGCGACAAGGACGAGCAGGAGCGTCAGGAAACCCGCATCAAGAAGCGGTTCTGGCCGGTTTTGAAACGTGCGATGCGCCAGGTGCCGTTCTCTCGCGATCTCGTTGCTGCCTACTATTGTGCGCTCGATTCGCGCACGCCCGCCAAGGTTCGCGGTATCCTCCTGGCAGCACTTGCCTATTTCGTTCTGCCGCTTGACGGTATCCCGGATTTCTTCGTGCTTGTCGGCTTTTCCGACGACATCGCGGTGCTGACGGCTGCCTTTGCCGCCATTCGCGGCCATATCCGTGAAGACCACTACATCTCCGCCGACAAGGCGCTCGAGGACGAGCCGGAGATGCAGCCTGCGGGCTAATCCGGTTGTGACTGTTTGACCCGCAACTGCGCGGGTCAAATTCTTGCCCTAATCGTTCTGCCATTAGTGAATTTCGACAGGATCTATCTCACCGCATGGGGACTGCGGACACTCGGCCTTTCCGGCAAGGGTGGCGGTGGTTTTCAACGCAAATTTGTCCCGGTGCGGTACGCAAGACCCTCGTTTAATGAACGCATGTTGACGGTTTGGTAACCTGAATTAAGTCAAAATGAACCAAATCGTCATCATGCATGGCCGACACCGGCATGGCAGGCTTCTGCCTTCGGCCGGCAATCACTGGCAAGACAACCGGCAGGAAAACATGTTCGTAAGAAAGCTCGCAACCGCCCTCGCCCTCGTCATCGCGACCGCAGGCGTTGCCTCGGCCCAGACGCCGACGCGCATTCAGCAGTTCAACGCCTGGGGTGCCTATTCGTATCAGGCGAATGGCGGCAAGGTCTGCTACGTTCTGTCCGTGCCGAAGGACAAGACGCCCCCCGGCGTCGATCACGGCGATGTCTTCTTCCTCGTCTCGCAGCGCCCCGGCCAGAACATCAGCTACGAGCCGCAGGCGATGATGGGCTATCCGCTGCAGGAGAACTCCAAGGTCAACGTCGTCATCGACGGCCGCACCTTCGTGATGTTCACCAAGGGCAACTCGGCCTGGGTGGAAAACGCCGCCGAAGAGCCGGCGCTCGTCAACGCCATGAAGACCGGCAAGGACATGCAGGTGCAGGCGAAGTCGCGCCGCGGCACCGGTACGGCCTATTCCTACTCGCTGTCGGGCATCTCGGCCGCGCTGAAGCAGATCGAAAAATGCCGCTGAGGCGTTCGAAATTCCCAAGAATAAAGGCCGGCGCGATGCCGGCCTTTTGCGTTTGAAGGCCGAACTTCTCGATGAAAACCCTTCTTCTGCTCCGACATGCAAAATCCGCCTGGCCCGACGGCGTGGAGGATCACGACCGGCCGCTCGCCGAGCGTGGCCGCCGCGATGCGCCGCGCATGGGCGCCTATATGGCCGGGGTAGGCCTCGAGCCGGATGTCGCGCTGGTCTCGTCCGCGCGGCGCACGCACGAGACCTGGGCGCTGGTCACGCCGGCGTTTGGCAGGGCCTGCCCGTCGCAGACCGTCGCCTCGATCTATGAGGCCGAACCGGCCGCGATCCTTGCGGCCATCCACGCGGCGCCGCAGGGGAGCGGGACGTTGCTTGTCATCGGGCACAATCCGGGTTTGGAGGATCTGGCGATGCTGCTGGCGCCGGAAGGCGATGCGGATACCGTCGTCCGGCTGCGGTCGAAATATCCGACCGCAGGGCTCGCGGTGATCCGTTTCGATAGCGAGCGATGGGCCGATGTCGCGCCTGGTGCCGGGTGGCTCACCGCCTTCATGACGCCGAAGACCCTGCCGTAACCGGCGAGGTCAGCCCTTCTTCGCGGGCGTGCCCAGCGCCTTTTCGATCGCCGGATAGAGGCCGTTCTTGAGGCTCTTGTCGTCGAAGGGCCCGACGCGCTTGTAGAGGATCGTCCCGTCGGGACCGACGAGGTAGCTTTCCGGGATGCCGTAGACACCCCAGTCGATCGCCATTTTTCCCACGGGATCGAGGCCGATGGCGGAGAAGGGGTTGCCGAGCTCGCCCAGGAAGCGCAGCGCATTTTCCGCGCCGTCCTTGTAGTTCACGCCGACGACGGTGAGGCGCGGATCCTTCGAAAGTTCGAGGATCACAGGATGCTCCTGCCGGCAGGGCACGCACCAGGAGGCCCAGAAGTTGACGAGCGTCAGCTTGCCCTTGCCGGTCTCCTTGGTCAGCGCCGGCACGGGCACGCCGTCCCGTGTGGCGCCGGAGAGCGGATCGAGCTCGCGGAAGGGCGCCTTGGTGCCGATCAGCGCCGAGGGGATTTCCGAAATGTCGCGGCCGGAATTGAGCTGCGTCCAGAAGATCAGCGCCAGACCGAGGAAGATCGCAAGCGGCAGCGCGGCGAGGATGAGACGCGTGCGCTTACCGGCGCCTCCGGCATTGCCTTGCGTTTCGCTCATCGGGTTTCCTCTGCGCGCGCCGAGCGGCGGCGGATGCCGGCGGCTTCCAGACGCTCCAGCTCGTGATGGCGGCCGCGATGGTCGATGAAGACCCAGCCGATGAGGCCGAAGGTGACGGCAAAGGCGGCGATGTAGGAGGCCGTTACGTAGAAGGCGTGGCTCATGCGGCGTCTCCGGCCGCGCGGGCGGCATGGCGGCGCAGAACGGCGATCCGGCGGCGCAGGATTTCGTTGCGCATCGCCAGGATATGCAGCGTGAAGAACAGCAGGGAGAAGGCGATCGCCATCACCAGAAGCGGCCACAGGAATTCCGGATCGATGGTCGGGCCGCCCATGCGCACGACGCTTGCCGGCTGGTGCAGCGTGTTCCACCATTCAACGGAAAACTTGATGATCGGAATGTTGACGAAGCCGACGAGGATGAGCACGGCGCTGACCTTGGCGGCGCGCGTCGGGTCATCCATGGCGCGGTTGAGCGCGATAAGGCCGAGATACATTAGAAACAGCACGAAGACCGAGGTGAGGCGCGCATCCCACACCCACCAGGTGCCCCACATCGGCTTACCCCAGAGCGAACCGGTGACGAGGGCAAGGAGCGTGAACGCGGCGCCGATGGGCGCGGCCGCCTTGGCCGAGACATCGGCCAGCGGATGGCGCCAGACGAGCGTGCCAAGCGCCGAGAGCGCCATGACCGTGTAGCACATCATCGAGAGCCAGGCGGCCGGCACATGCACATACATGATGCGAACCGTCTCGCCCTGCTGGTAATCGCCCGTGGTGGTGAAGGACAGATAGAGCCCGACCGCGAACAGACAGAGCGTCAGCCCGGCAAGCCATGGCCAGACGGTGGCGACCAGCGCCAGAAACCGCGTCGGGTTGGCGAGATCGCTGAATTTGCGGATGGCAAGGCTCGGTTCGCTCATGATGGTTCTTTAACGCGCAATCCCCTCGGCTTCAATTGATCTGCAGCAATCACATTTGTGTCAGTCGCTGGAAAGGCGAAGTGCCGCAGCCGCCGCGACCGGGCCGATGACGGCGAAGAACAGGTTGAGCGCCACAAGGATGAGGAAGGGCGGGAGAAAGGGCGCCGGTTCCTGGATGGCCGCATAGACCGCGCTGACGCCGAAGATCAGCACAGGAATGGCGAGCGGCAGAACGAGGATGGAGACAAGCAGCCCGCCGCGCGGCAGCGCCACGGCAATGCCGGCGCCGGCCGCCCCGATGAAGGTGATGGCCGGCGTGCCGGCCAGAAGCGTCAGCGTCGTCGCGCCGATCGCCACCTCGTCCATGTTCATGAACAGGCCGAGCAGCGGCGAGGCGATGACGAGCGGCAGGCCGGTCGCGATCCAGTGCGCGACGCATTTGACGAAGACCGTCAGCACCAGCGGCGTTTCCTGCATCAGGATGAGATCGAGTGAACCATCCTCGCGCTCTGCCTGGAACAGCCGGTCGAGGCCGAGCAGCGAGGCGAGCAGCGCGCCGATCCACAGGATTGCGGGACCGATGCGCGCGAGAAGGTTGAGGTCAGGGCCGACGCCAAAGGGAATGACGGCGACGACGGTCATGAAGAACAGCACGCCGATCAAGGCGCCGCCGCCGGCACGGACCGAGAGTTTGAGGTCGCGGGCGAGAAGGGCGATCATGCGCCGGTCTCCGGGCAATGCGGTTGTGGCTCACCCCCCTCTGCCCTGCCGGGCATCTCCCCCTTAAGGGGGGAGATCGAATCGCGGAGAGGTTTCGCCCATCCGAAATGTCGCGATTGAAGCGAAAACGAGGGTCCTAGCCAATCTCCCCCCTTGAGGGGGAGATGCCCGGCAGGGCAGAGGGGGGTAGCCATAACCGCCGTCGTCACCACATATCCTCCGTCACCCCGGCAAATCCCGTCATCCGCAACTCCTTCACCCCCTCCAACCCCAGTGGCTGATGCGTCGCGGCGATCGCGATGCCGCCGCGCTGAAGATGGGCGGTGACGAGGCCGGCAAACATTTCTTCCGCGGCGGCATCGAGGGCTGCTGTCGGTTCGTCGAGGATCCAGACCGGGCGCCAGGCGACGAGGAGCTTGGCCATCGCCATGCGGCGCTGCTGGCCGGCGGAGAGATAGCCGAAGGGCAGGTGCACGATGCCGCCCAGGCCGACCGATTCGGCGGCTTCGTCGACGGAGACGCCGGTACCGCCGGCGAAATCGCCGAAAAAGGCTTTCCAGAAGGACAGATTCTCCTCGACGGTCAGTTCGCGCTTCATCGCATTACGATGACCGAGATAATGCGCAGCCTCGCTCAGACGCTCCACCGGTTGCGCTGCAGCAAGGAGTTTCGCGGAGCCCTTTTCGGCAGGCAGGAGGCCGGCCAGAACGCGCAGCAGGGTGGACTTGCCGGAGCCGTTGGCGCCCTTGACGACCAACGCCTCGCCGCTGGCGATTTCAAAGGAAATGTCCTGGAAAATCAGGTCTTCGCCGCGCCTGGCGCTCAACCCTTCGGCGACGAGCCGCATGACTGTTCACTTTCCCTTTACGACCTTGGTCGCAACGCAAAAAAATTGTCCCGATTTGCCTATTGGTGCTCTGGAACGTTTCTTAGAAATTATCTATAACGCCCGCAACACGCCAGCGGTCGGCGTGAATTTCATCCAAGCGCCGAACACGGAATGAATTCCGCGTACGGACAGCGGAAATGACCGTACCCGCATCCCATAACGCGCTTAAACAGCGCAAGGGCGTTCGTACGTCAGCTTTCTGGCGCCAGACGAGACGGGGTATAAAGTGTCCAAATCCCTAGACAGTTTCAATTGTCGTTCGACCCTTACGGTCAACGGCACCGACTATGTGTATTACAGCCTGCCGAAGGCTGAGGCGAACGGCCTCGCGGGCGTCTCGAAGCTGCCTTATTCGATGAAGGTGCTTCTGGAGAACCTGCTGCGCTTCGAGGACGGCCGCTCGGTCACCAAGGAGCAAATCCTGACCGTCGTCGACTGGCTTTCCAACAAGGGCACGGTCGAAAACGAGATCGCCTATCGCCCGGCGCGTGTGCTGATGCAGGACTTCACCGGCGTTCCCGCCGTCGTCGACCTTGCGGCCATGCGTGACGCGATGGTCTCGCTCGGCGGCGACCCGGAGAAGATCAACCCGCTCGTTCCCGTCGACCTCGTCATCGACCACTCCGTCATCGTCGACGAATTCGGCACGCCGACCGCCTTTGCCCGCAACGTCGAACTGGAATACCAGCGCAACGGCGAGCGCTACCGCTTCCTCAAGTGGGGCCAGCAGGCGTTCAAGAACTTCCGCGTCGTGCCGCCCGGCACCGGCATCTGTCATCAGGTCAATCTGGAATATCTGGGCCAGACGGTCTGGACCAAGGAAGAAGACGGCGAGATCATCGCCTACCCGGATACCTGTGTCGGCACGGACAGCCACACGACCATGATCAACGGCCTCGGCGTTCTCGGCTGGGGCGTGGGCGGCATCGAAGCTGAAGCGGCCATGCTCGGCCAGCCGGTCTCCATGCTGCTGCCGGAAGTCATCGGCTTCAAGCTGACCGGCAAGCTCAAGGAAGGCGTGACTGCGACCGACCTCGTGCTGATGGTCGTGCAGATGCTGCGCAAGAAGGGCGTGGTCTCCAAGTTCGTCGAATTCTTCGGCCCCGGCCTCGACAACATGACGCTCGCCGACCGTGCGACGATCGGCAATATGGGCCCGGAATACGGCGCGACCTGCGGCTTCTTCCCGGTCGATGGCGAAACCGTCAACTACCTCACCATGTCCGGCCGCGAAGAACAGCGCATCGCGCTGGTCGAAGCCTATTCGAAGGCGCAGGGCATGTGGCGTGACGGCGACGGTTCCGACCTCGTCTTCACCGACACGCTGGAACTCGACCTCGGCGACGTCGTGCCCGCCATGGCAGGTCCCAAGCGTCCGGAAGGCCGCATCCCGCTGGAAAACATCGCATCCGGCTTCGCGACCTCGATGGACGCCGACTACAAGAAGCCCGGCCAGCTTGCCAACCGCTACCCGGTCGAATGCACCGACTACGATCTCGGCCATGGCGACGTCGCCATTGCCGCCATCACGTCCTGCACCAACACGTCCAACCCGTCGGTGCTCATCGCCGCCGGCCTGCTCGCCCGCAATGCGGTCGCCAAGGGCCTGAAGACGAAGCCGTGGGTCAAGACGTCGTTGGCACCGGGATCGCAGGTCGTCGGCGAATATCTCGCCAAGTCCGGCCTGCAGGAAGATCTCGACAAGCTCGGCTTCAACCTCGTCGGCTTCGGCTGCACGACCTGCATCGGCAATTCCGGCCCGCTGCCGGCGCCGATCTCCAAGACGATCAACGACAAGGGCCTGATTGCCGCCGGCGTCCTGTCCGGCAACCGCAACTTCGAAGGCCGCATCTCGCCGGACGTACAGGCGAACTATCTTGCCTCGCCGCCGCTCGTCGTCGCCTATGCGCTGGCCGGCACGGTGCAGAAGGACCTCACCAAGGAGCCGATCGGCGAGGACCAGGACGGCAAGCCCGTCTACCTCAAGGACATCTGGCCGACCTCGCAGGAAATCCAGGAATTCATCCTGAAATACGTCACCCGCGCGCTCTATGCGGCAAAATATGCCGACGTGTTCAAGGGCGACGAGAACTGGCAGGCCGTGCAGGTGCCGGCGGGCCAGACCTATGCCTGGGACGACCAGTCGACCTATGTGCAGAACCCGCCCTACTTCGTCGGCATGGGCAAGACCGGTTCGGGCCTCAAGAACATCGAGGG